>CAZWWW010000050.1:0-11175 GCA_964637715.1 uncultured Phycisphaeraceae bacterium
GGCGGGGCGCATTCGATGATTCATCCCCTCGGCGTAACCGGTTTCAATCGCCTCACCGCTTTGTCGACCCGCAACGACGCGTGTGCCACGGCCTCGCGCCCGTTTGATCGCACGCGTGATGGGTTCGTGCTCGGTGAAGGGGCGGGCATTGTAATGCTCGAAGATCTGGTCCACGCCCGGGAACGGGGTGCGCCCATTCTCGCGGAAATCGCCGGCTACGGTTCGACGGCGGACGCCTTCCGCATTACCGACATTCACGAAAACGGACGCGGCGCGGTGGCGTCGATGAAGGCGGCACTCGATCATGCCGGTCTGACCCCGGACGACATTGACTACGTCTCCGCCCATGGGACCGGTACCGAAGAGAACGACAAGATAGAATCTTTAGCGCTCAAGCGCGTCTTCGCTGATCGCGCGACACGCGTTCCCATCAGCAGTATCAAGAGCATGGTGGGGCATCTCATCGCCGCCGCTGGCGCCGTTGAGTTGATTACCTGCGTGCTCGCCATCCGCGACGGCATGCTTCCACCGACGATCAATTACGCCCATCCCGATCCGAACTGTGACCTGGATTATATTCCCAACCAGGCAAGGCGTGCGCGCGTCTCCGCCTGTCTGTCCAACAGCTTTGGTTTCGGCGGACAAAACGATACGCTGGTTGTGAAACGGTTCATCGATTAACGCCCGTTTGAGACGCCTTCGTAAGGCCCCTGCCGCGGGGCGTGGTATCGTGTGGCGCTCAATTCGTGGATGGCGACACCGGTACCCCCGTTTGTCATAGCCGTTTTCGAATCCTGTCCTGATCTAGAACGTTTGGGCGGTGCCGTTGAAGACGCCACCCATCGAGACAGCCGGCCGGGTTGACGCCGTCCAGCGTGCCTTGTACGCTCGTATCGAATTGAGCTGGAGCGTGCCTGTGGTACGATCGAGATCGACATCTTTCTTTCTTTTCGCTGTGTTCGGGCTGCGCCTGCTCGCGCCGGGCCTGCACGATCACGGCTCGGCGCCCCGTGCTTGTTCACGGGATCGTGCCTGCGTCGGCGACGGACAAGCGTTCGTCGATTGCCTTAATGACGCCGTGTGTACCGCAGCCGACCGTCAGCCCGCGGATGCACCCTCCCCCCACGCGTGCATCATCTGTCAATTGCTTGGTTGTAATGCGTCGTTCCTGGTCAGCATCGGTTCCTGCATCTGCGGGGTGGACGTGTGCCACGATGCACCCCGGGTGGAAACACTCGCCTTTTTGAGTAGTGCCTCCCTGTACACCGCGCCCGTCCGCGGTCCACCCGCAACGCCTGCCGTTTCCTAAGCGTTCCACAACACAACCTAAACCGTGCGCGGTGCGCTGTTTGGCGCACGCTGTTCGAACGCGCCTGCGTCAACACGCTCGGAGAAAAAGGCATGAAACAAGGCACCGTCTGGCTTGTACTGGTGATCGCGTGGACCGTCATCCCAGCCACCGGTCAAGCTCAGGATCATCCCGCTGACGATGACGTCCGCGAACTGATTCGCGCTATGAACGAGCGTATAAACGCGCTGGAGCGCACCCATAACGAAGACAAAGAGAAAATCCAGGAGCTCGAGCAACACCTGGCCAGGGTGGAGGGAAAACTGGCCGAACAGGCGGCAGCGAATCAGCAACAACCAACAGGCGAGGGAACCGAACCCGTAGCGAATGAGCCCGCCGCGTCGTCCGGGCTCTTCGATCTGTCCATGTCGGGGTTCGGCGCCACCAACGAGCTGAACCCGCAGACGACGATCTTTTTCGATGCCGGCGGCAGCGTCTCCAGCCGGGGTCGCAACAAAGCCCTTAACCGGTTCAATCTGCGCGAAGTGGAAGCCGACTTTCGGGCGGCGATATCTCCGTCGGCGGACGGCGTCATCATCCTCACGCTCGAGGAGGACATCACGCAGGATCACACGGGCGATATCAGTACGGATCGCAACGTCGATATTGAAGAATCATACATCAATTTCCATTCGCTGCCGCATGATCTATCGCTCAAGTTCGGCAAGTTCAGAAACGTATTCGGTGTGAACAACGTGCTCCACACCCACGACCTCCCCCAGGTGGACCGACCCTTCGTCATCCAGAGCATTCTGGGACCGGAAGGGCTGCTGACCACGGGCGCGTCGCTCAGTTGGCTCGTTCCGAACCCCTGGGATAAGTACATCGAGACCACCGTGCAGGTCGTCAACGCGGACGGAGGCGAGGAGTCACCCATTCTCGGCGGACCCAACGCCGACAACCCCGCCGTCGTGGGGCACGTCAAGTTCTTCGATGATCTTACGGAGACCAGTTCGTGGGAACTCGGCGGCTCTTATCTGTTCGGCAGTACCAGCCGAAACTCCGACTTCGACGCTCATGTGTTTGGAGTGGACCTGACCTATCATTGGATCGACCCGGACCCCAGCACGTTTCACAGTCTGGTGTTGCAGAGTGAGCTTCTCTGGGCGGACAACGACATCGACCGGGGGCTGTTGCTCTCAAGGCGCAACACGAGTTTCGGTGCGTATCTATTCGGGCAATACCAGCTCAATCGAGATTGGTATACGGGCCTTCGCGCGGACTTCACCGAGTTTCCCAACTCCGAATCCCGCGGACCCGCCGATTCCGATTACGCCGTCTCGCCGTATCTAACCTGGTATGTCAGCGAGTTTCTCAGAGCCCGTCTTGAGTACCAGCACCGGTGGATTAATCGCTATCGAGGGATCGGCGATGAGGATGTCGTGTTCTTACAGGTTACGGGTGTGATCGGGGCTCATCCGCCACACCCCTACTGGGTAAACAGGTGACGGTGGACATGATGAAAAAGAAAAGAACGCAGCGAGGGATGTACGTGGTTCGCCTGGCGGCGTGTGTCGTTGTCGCCGGGACGTGCGTAGGTTGTAACGAGTCGGTCGTATCAAACGTCATGGCGAACCTGCAGGACGGCGTCATAGCCACGACGACGGATATCTTTGACACGTTTTTTACACAGCACGTTACGGGTACGCCCGCTATGGCGGGAGAGGGGGGCGGTGATGATCTGTTCGCCAACATGTAACAAGAGGCGTTTCCATCGCGGTTTCGGAGTGGGATCGTCCGGCGGCGTCTTTCGTTGGATCGTGATGCTCGCCGTGGTGACGGGTGGTACGCGCTCCGTTAACGCGGCTGTGCGGGTTGTCACCACAACGCCCGGGTACGCCGACATCGTTAAGCAGATCGGTGGTTCCGACGTGTCGGTGGCCAGTGTCATGCGGGGTCCGGAAAACTCGCATAACGTCAGGCCCCGACCGAGTCAGATGATGAAACTCAAAAAGGCCAAGCTGTTCGTTCATTCCGGTCTCGACGGTGAAGCCTGGGCCCCGTTGCTCATCAAGGGGGCGCGCAACGCCAATCTCCTGCCGGGCAGGCCGGGCAATGTCGACGTCTCGCGCGGGATAATACTCAAAGAAGTGCCGAAACAGGGGCAACTTACCCGTGCCCTGGGAGACATTCACGTGTTCGGGAATCCGCATTACGCGCTGGATCCGCTGAACGTGATCATCATTGCGCGCACGATTACCGACGCACTCAAGCGCGTCAAACCAAGTTCCGCCGACAAGTTCGAGGCCAACTACACCGCCTATGCAAAACGCATGCACGATCTCTCCGATCGGCTCGTTGCGGCTATGAAACCCTACCGGGGAACGCGCGTCGTGACCTACCACCGTACCTGGCCCTATTTTCTGGCTCGTTTCGGACTGGTATCGATCGGCGAGGTTGAGCCCAAACCCGGTATTACGCCCGGGCCAAGGCATCTGACCGAATGCGTCGAGCGCATGAGATCGGAAGGGGCAAAGATCGTGATCGTGGAAACGTTCAACAGTCTGGACAACGCCAAATCCGTGGCCCAGCGCGTGAACGGTAAGGCCATTGTGTTGGCCCAGGAAGTCAAGGCGGTGGCGGGCGTCGACACCTACGAGCAACTGTTTGAATACGACATCAACAAGCTGCTGGCTGCGTTCAAGGAAGTGGGCATGGAACCCAGCACCACCAAATAAGAGAATATCGCAACCGAACCGGTCTGTGCGAAACCGCAAAGAAGGAGTTCACCGGCCATGCTCGATATCCTGGCTGCCCCGTTCGTCGCGTGCCTGATTCTTACGGGCATTCACTGTTACCTCGGTATCCACGTTGTCATGCGCGAGGTTATCTTCGTGGACCTGGCTCTTGCGCAGATCGCAGCGATGGGGGCGGCGTTTGCCACGGTCCTCGGTTTTGACCCGCACTCAAGCGCGGCCTATGTCTTTGCGCTTGGTTTTACGACAATCGGAGCCGGCGTCTTCGCGGTCGGGCGATTTCGCGACCGGCGCGTTCCGCAGGAAGCGGTCATCGGCATCGTATACGCCGTGAGCAGCGCCTTCGCCATTCTGCTGCTGTCGAAAGTGGCGACGGGTCCTGAAGAGATCGAGCACATGCTCGTGGGTCGCCTGCTCTTCGTTGATTGGCCCGAGGTGGGCAAGACAACGTTGATCTACGCCGCCGTCGCGGTCATCCACATCGCATTCCGCCGCCGTTTTTTCCTCATCTCCGCATCTGCCCATCAGGCACACGACACGGGGCTGAACGTGCGCGCATGGGACTTCGTGTTCTACGCAACGTTCGGGGTCGTGGTCACGAGTTCGGTACACATGGCCGGGGTGTTGTTGGTGTTCAGCTTTCTTGTCGTACCGGCTGTCTGTGCCATGATGTTCTTCAAGAGCGTTGCGCGCCGTTTGATGACCGGATGGGCGATTGGCGTGACGGGAAGTATCGGCGGCTTGATCGCCAGTGCCATGTGGGATCTGCCGACCGGAGCCGCCGTCATCGGTACGTTCGGGGTTCTGTTTGCAGGATGCCTGGCGATCTACGGACTCATGAATCTTGCGGGCAGACGCCGCGCGACATGCGAGGGAGAAACCCTCCCCGAGTCCTGATCGAGAACGATTTTAGTGGACGTTGACTTGAATTGCGGCCATGCGCGCGCCTACACTTAGCCACGGGGTTATCCGACGGGCACCCCACCGCCGGCCCCCGTTGTTGCCTTCCAGCCAACCGGAGAAAAACTGAGTCTGTTTGTCCGTCGCGGGTCGGGTTCGCGCGTTGCCAGCGTTGCGCGCAGCCGGGCACGCCGACGGTCAGTGGAGACCGCCTCCGGTCTGCGCGCTGGGAGGTCTCAAGATCGGAGGCGGTTCTACTGCTAGTGCTTTGTCACACCTTGTTTCTTGGGTGGCATGGGCAAACTTGTTTGCCCGTGACTGACCCCCAAGCAACACGGGCAAGCTGCTGCTTGCCCATGGAACGCACAACGAACCCTAAGAATAAGCTGTGACGCTGCACTGGATTCGGTGCGTGGAGTCGATTCTCTGTGTGGTGGGCACCCAACTTAGGGTTTAGGCCATTGGCGGTTGATCGGGATCGGCGCAGGCGTTGTGAAAACCCTCTTGAAACCGCCAAGATCCTCCTGCATTCACTGTTATTGGGTATCGCCCCATCGAGTCGATTCACCCCATGAAACAGTGATTCGACCGCTGCCAGAAAACAGAGCGTGCTCCCGTAAAAATCACCTGCTCCGTCTCCGTTTCTTGAGTGACACCCATCCGATCGTGCACAGCGAAAGAGATACGCCGTCGAGCGCACCGCAGATCCCGTCGCGTGGCCGCCGAGTTCCGTTTGATGGGCCGGTCTGGGGCGTATGGCCGGCGCCGCCGCCATCTCCCGCCATAACGTCGCTGCCGAGCGTGCCGTCGCCGTCTGAAGGTTCTTGCGCGGCGGCATCTCCACCTGCCACCTCAAGTCGGATCGACACTGGTTCACTGACGAGTTCTCCATCAGTTACGGTATAGGTAAACTCGTCGATTCCGATGAATTCCGCATCCGGTGAATAGCGAACCAACGGCGGTTTCCCCAGAAGTTGACCATGGGATGGACCATTCTCGATCTCGAAATCGACGTCGGTTCCGACTTCGGTATCGAATCCGCCAAGTGTGATTGGGATGGAGGGCAAACCGGCGACCTGAATGGTCTGTGCGAACCCGCGAGGCGGGTCATTGACGGGCCAAACGTCGATGGCGACCTCCGCGATGTTGCTGGCAGCGTCACCGCGCGCGACGACATAGGTCAGTGAATCGGCTCCGAAGAAATCCTTTCCAGGCGTATACACAAGGTTCGGCGGCTGACCTTGGAGTACTCCGTGCAGCGGTTGGTCGATGACGAAATAGGTCGGTTGCGTTCCTGCGTTCTGAGCGCGTCGAAGCTCGAACGCTACCGGAGTGTCCTCGTCAGTGGCCACCTTTTGATCCCGGGCGATCGGAACACCCGCGCCGCCGCCACCACCTCCACCTCCACCGGATCCCGATTGGGTGTCATTATCCGTTATCGTGACGAGAACGTTTGCGATACTGAGATTGTCGTAACCGGTATCCGCGCTGACAGCGCTGTGGGCGATGATCGACGTGTGTGTCCCTTCGACGACTGAATCGTCGACCGCCATTACGGTGACCGTCTGAGCCGTACTCCAATTCGCCGTCGTGAAGGTGACCAGCAGCGCGACCCCCGCGCCGGAGCCCACATCCAGTTGAGACGTTGGGTCGACGACAATCGTTACATCGGCTGACGGTGGATTGTTCAAGACGATCGTATAGGAGTCTGAAGTCGGTCCATCCTCAGCGACATCGGTGGAGCCGCTCGTCTCGGCAAGCGCAACCCCGGCAGCGTCCGTCACAGCCGCGACGACCGAAGAGACAGAGATCCCGTCGTACAACGGATCGCTGCTGGTTGCGGTGTGTGTGATCGACGATGTGTGCGGACCTTCGGGAACACCATCGCTCACGGCTGTAACGGTGACAGTCTGCGCGGTGTTCCAATTCGCACTCGTGAACGTGAGGCTGGTCGCCGCACCCACCCCCGCCCCCAGGTCCGTCTGTGTATCCGGGTCGACCGTAATGGTGACGTTCGCCGTAGGTTGACTGGCGAGCACGAGCGTATAGGTGTCCGACGACGGACCGTTTTCGCTTACATCCGTTGATCCACCGCTCTCGGTGATGGTGACACCCGCCGTATCGTTGTCGGTAACGTTGGCTGTGATCGAAGCGATCGTGATTCCTTGATAGTTGGCATCCGCACTAGCGGCGGTATGCGTAATCGCTGAGGGGTGTACGTTCTCGTCCACGGCATCATCGACGGCGGTAACCGTCACGGACTGAGCGACGTTCCAATTCCCGCTCGTAAACGTGAGGCTGATCGCCGCCCCACCGCCGGCCCCAACGCTCGTTTGAATGTCCGGGTCGACGGTGATGGTCACGTCTGCCGTGGGTTGGCTCTTGAGCACAACCGTATACGCGTCTGAAGTCGGTCCCGCCTCGTCCACATCCGTCGATGCGCCGGATTCGGTGATCGTGACGCCCGCCGCGTCGTTGTCCGTAATGTTAGCCGTTACCGAGGCTATGCTGATCCCCTGGTACTTGGCGTCGGGGCTGGCGGCGGCGTGCGTGATTGTCGACGTGTGTGTTCCCTCGTCGACGGCGTCATCAACGGCGGTCACCGTCACGGTCTGCGCGGTGTTCCAGTTCGCACTCGTGAAGGTGAGGTTGATCGTAGCGCCGACCCCGGCACCCACGTCTGTTTGCGTATCGGGGTCGACCGTGATGGTCACATCCGCCGTGGGTTGGCTCTCCAGTACGATCGTGTAGGTGTCGGACGTGGGGCCTGTTTCGGAGATATCTGTCGATGCGCCGGATTCGGTGACGGTGACGCCCGCCGTATCGTCATCAGAAACATTCGCCGCTACCGAGGCAATGGCTATCCCCTGATACTTGGCGTCCGCGCTGGCGGCGGTGTGCGTGATCGTCGAGGTGTGCATTCCCTCGTCGACGGCGTCATCCACGGCGGTTACGGTCACGGTTTGCGCGGTGTTCCAGTTTGCGCTTGTGAAGGTGAGGTTGATCGCGGCTCCGACCCCGACCCCCACGTCCGTCTGTGTATCGGGGTCAACCGTGATGGTCACATCCGCCGTGGGTTGGCTGGTGAGTACGACCGTATAGGTGTCTGACGTCGTTCCGGTCTCATTGACGTCGCTCGAGCCTCCGGACTCGGTGATCGTAACCCCGGCTGTGTCGTTGTCCGTCACGTTCACTGTCACCGCGTTGATCGCGATGCCTTGATAATCAGAATCGGCGCTGACGGACGTATGGGCGATCGTCGACGTATGGGCGCCTTCGTCGATGGCGTCATCCACGGCCGTTACCGTCACGGTCTGCGCCGTGTTCCAGTTTCCACTCGTGAACGTCAGGCTGATCGCGGTTCCGGTCCCCGCACCAATATCCGTCTGCGTATCGGGGTCGACCGTGATCGTCACATCCGCGATGGGCTGGCTGTCGAGCACGATGGTGTAGGTATCTGAGGTCGGACCGGTCTCGTTCACGTCAGTCGATCCGCCGGACGCCGTCACGGTAACACCGGGGGCATCGTTATCGGTAACGTTAGCGGTAACCCCCGCGATGGAGATGCCGTTGTAGTTGGAGTCGCCGCTCGCCGCCGTGTGAACGATGGTGGACGTATGCAGCCCTTCCGGCGTGGCATCATCGATGGCGGTAACGGTGACCGTCTGGGCCACGTTCCAGTTTCCTGCGGTGAACGTGAGGTCAACCGTCGCGCCGGCACCCGCACCGACGTCGGTCTGCGTGTCTGGATCCACCGTGATGGTGACGTTCGCCGTCGGTTCGCTCGACAAAACGACCGTGTAGGTGTCGGAGGTTGGACCGGTTTCGTTTACATCGGTGGAACCGCCGCTTTCAACGACGACGACGCCTACGGTATCGTTATCAGAAACGGTGGCTGTGACGTCGGCGACGGAGATGCCGTTGTAGCTCGGGTCCACACTGGAGGCCTGGGTGACGATCGTCGACGTATGGTTGCCCTCAGCAATGTTGTCGTCCACGGCGGTTACCAGAACAACCTGCGCCGTGCTCCAGTTCGCGCCCGTAAACACAACAACGACCGCCGCCCCGGCGCCTGCCCCCACGTCCGTCTGCACGTCCGGGTCGACCGTGATGCTTACCGAAGCGGTCGGCGGTGATTGGAGCACGATGGTGAACGAATCCGACGTCGTGCCCGCTTCGCTCACCGCCGTGGAACCGCCCGACTCCACGAGCGACACGCCGGGCAAGTCATTGTCCACGACGTTCGCCGTGACGCTCGACACCGACAGCCCGTTGTAGTTGGCGTCCGCGCTCGATGTCGTATGGCTGATGGTCGAGGTGTGCTGTCCCTCCTGATTCGCGTCATCGACGGCGGTGACGACAATTGTTCGCGGCGTATTCCAATTCGCTGACGTGAACACTTCGGTGATCGCCACGCCCCCTCCCGAACCAAGGTCCGTATTCGTATCCGGCGTGACGGTGATCGTTACGTCGGCGTTCGGTTGGGCATCGAGCACCAATGTGTAGGTGTCAGACGTCGGACCGATCTCGCTCACGTCGGTGGAACCGCCGGACTCACTGATCGTAACCCCGGCTGCATCATTGTCGGTGATCGTGGCGACGACATTAGCGATCGAGATGCCGTTGTAGTTCCCATCAGCGCTCGTTGCCGTGTGGGTAATCGTCGAGCTATGGTTTCCCTCGATGATGAAGTCGTCGACGGCGGAGACCGTAACAGTTTGTGCGGTCGACCAATTGGCTGCCGTGAACGTGAGGATACCGGCAACACCAGCCCCTGCGCCGACGCTCGTTTGGATATCCGGATCAACGGTGACGACGACGTTCGCGGTCGGCTGGGACAACAGAACGACAGTATAGGTATCGCTGGTGGGTCCCTGTTCATTTACCGCCGTGGAGTTGGCCGACTGCGTGACGCTCACCCCGGCGGTATCGTTGTCCGCAACGTTCGCGACAACGCTCGCTATGGCGATCCCATTGTAGTTGGCATCACCGCTCGATGCCGTGTGGGTAATAGTCGAGGTGTGCGCTCCTTCCGCGACGGCGTCATCGACGGCCGTTACGGTTATGGTCTGAGACGTATTCCAGTTTCCGGTCGTGAAACTGAGGTTGATCGCGGTGCCGGTGCCGGCTCCGACGTCGACTTGAACGTCGGGATCGATTTGGATCGTCACCGTTGCGGTGGGCGGAGAATCGAGAACGACCGTGTAGGTGTCCGACGTGGGACCCACCTCGCTGACGTCCGTCGATCCACCAGACGGCGTGATGGTCACACCCGCTCGATCGTTGTCGGTTACATTCACAACCACGCTGGCTGTCGCAATGCCATTATAGTCGGAATCGCCGCTCGTGGTCGAATGAACGATCGTGGACGTCGAGAATCCTTCGTCAACAATGTCGTCCACCGCTGTCACGGTCACACTTCTGGCGACGTTCCAGGTTGCAACCGTAAAGACAAAGGAGACCGCAACTCCGGCGCCGGCACCGAGATCGACTTGGGCATCAGGCGTGGCCGTAACCGTAACGTCCGCCGTAGGTTGCTTGTCAAGCGTGATCGTATATGTGTCGGAAGTCGGGCCTTGCTCGCTGACGTCGGTGGAGCCACCCGCCTCGACGATGCTGACACCGGCGGCGTCGTTGTCGGTTACGTTCACGGTGACGTTTGCTATGGCGATGCCGTTATACCCACCGTCGGCGCTGGTTGCGGTATGTACGATCGTGGAGGTGTGTGGACCTTCCGGCACCGCGTCATCGACGGCGGTAACGATGACCGTACGCGCAATGTTCCAGGTGCCGGGCGAAATGTTGACGGTGACAGCCGCTCCGGCTCCGTTGCCCACGTCCGTTTGAACGTCCGGGTCCACCGTGATCGTGACCGTAGCGGTGGGCATCGAAGTAAGCACGATCGTGTAACTATCGGATGTCGGACCGGTTTCGCTGACGTCGGATGATCCACCGGTTGTCGTGATGGTAACGCCGACCGAATCGTTGTCGGTCACGCTGACAACAACGTTGGAGATGCCCAGACCGTCGTAAGCAGGATCAGCGCTCGTGGCGATATGGGTAATGGTTGAGCTATGAACCCCTTCCACCAGCGCGTCGTCGACGGCTGGTACGGTGATCGTCTGCGTGGTGTTCCAGTTTGCGGACGTAAAGGGAAGCAATACGCCCATCCCGGCTCCGTCGCCGTCGGCCGGTTTCGGTTCCGGGGGGGCCACGCCCCCAGCCGGCGGG
>CAZWWW010000051.1:0-11011 GCA_964637715.1 uncultured Phycisphaeraceae bacterium
ACCGTCAAATATGGGGCCGTTCGTCTTGAATTTCAACTAACAATAGCACACACCCGCTCGCAGTGAAGAACCGGAGATACCCGTCCCGACTCCAAATTCCCGAGACCATTTTGGTGTTAGCTTCCCAGTTCATTTGTGTACGCATATCATCACCGGATGGAAGATTCGCATCCCGCCCGAGTCCGGGATGCGAATGGATGATGGCGACCACACACAGTCCAGATTCAGCTAACTCCAAGCCAACGCGTGCGATCTCTTTCCGCTACGCACTTGCATGCACAGCACTTCTGTAGTCGCATTCGATGGGTATAACATTCGTGCCAACGCGAACGTCACCAACGTCACGGCCGGCAACCACGCACACGCCCTCATCTTCGTCGGCACAACAAAACTCTGATGTCTCAATGAGCGTCAAAAATGAAAACAGAACTATGTTCCGCCTGAATTGTGCCTTGGCGAGCAACGCGCGCATGCGTTTCAAATCATGCTCAACAACGAGAATCGCCTTTGCGAGACCTCTTCTATTTGCATGCCCCCTTCGCGCTGCTTGTTTTCTCTCGCGCAGAAGCCTTTCGCGTTCACCTCTGAGTTCTCGAAGTTCCGTTTGTAGCAAGAAGAGGGCGGTCTTCTCTGTGCGCTCTTGAGCGCTGGAACTCGAATCGTGGTTGCTGCGACGTTGTTTCATAGCCTTGTCTCCCGAATGAGCTGTTCTACGGCGATGATGCCACTTGCAATACTTGTCGGCGTGGGTGAATAATGGATGTGATACCAGCCTCTTCCCCGCTCACATTCCTGAAGGCACTCGCCATGTTCACCCCCCTTGATGTGCCCGGCCCGGTCGCAGATATAAAACTCCGGCGTGTCGTGTGCCGTGTCGATCGCACCTTTGAAATGGCGCTTCCCCGAGTCTTGTAGTAGCCACTGAGGACACCGTCATTCCCTGCATTCCAATTCCGCTCAAGCTCGAACGGACGGGTGTTTCGTGTTACGGCTCCGCTCTTCCGCGCCTTTTTGCATTTCGTCGCGACCGTCTTTGTGGGAGTCCGTCGCACCGCATGCGTCCGACGCTGAAGGTCTTCGTCAGACCGCTTGTCGAACGAATATGGGCTTCGGGTGACCGCTTTCCTGCGTTCCTCCGGGAGTACTCCTGCAGGCGTCTTGTGCGATACACGAAGCCAGCACCGAAGGCCGCATTTCAGAACCACTGTGCTATAGGATCGCAATCGCGCAACAATCACTCTCGCGCGAGTAGCGTACGCTCCAGTCCAATCGTTACGATGAAGTGACACCCTCCGCAGAGTGGCCGACACATCAACCGGAGGTATCGCTACTAACTTATCGCCGTCGGCGCACGCCCATACGTTTTCATCTGCACCGAACGGCTGACCGTCGCGCTTTGCGAGCCAGTAATCACTACCTACCCCCAACTCTGCGAGCACGTCAGCGCACGTAGTTCCCGGCCTGACCGTGACCTCACGGAGGTCATCTCCAACCACAACAGCGATCCGTTTTGCGTCATCTGCCATTTGCATTACTCCTTATAAACAAGGTTCTAGGCCACCCCATCACATTCAGGGACAGCGATGAGCGCGTCTCCATCGAGAACTGTCTCGTACACGGCAACATTCACTTCGAGCGGTATTCCGTCTTTTAGAGTGAGCCAGTAGCCGTTCGATTCTTGGCCAATGGAAGACAGAACGTCTGCGACGGTTGTGTCCGGACGCACAGTGATCTCATGGACGCTGTAGCCATCCAACACACGAATGAGTGTTTCGTTGTCAGACATTTGCGTTTCTCCTTGTGACTAACCGTTAGCAGCAAGCGCCAGCGACATCGCCGGCAAAAGAGGCTGTCCCTTTCATCAACTACGGCGATAGCGCTATGGTCGTCACGCATCGCAGTTATCCCTGTTTGCAAACGGCAAAGAACTCTTCTCCCTCCAGATAAGCCGCATGAATATCTTGGTTCCCAGTGAAAGGAACGCCCTCGCCATCAACGAGCGAGTACTCCGCCTCGAGTTCAAGTTCTGCGAGGACATCGTTTGGGGTTGCGCCGGGGACGATGTATAGAACACGAGTGACATTCACGGCGATGGGACTTGCGTGTAGGCGTAGTTCCGAATGATGTGCGGGGACAACAAAGAGCGTGGTGTCGTCGTCGACAACTGCATGAACGTTATGATGATTAGAAAACAACTGGCCGTGGCAAGTGGCGAGACGCCCTGACACGCCAATTTGGTAAAGAATCCGAGATGCAGTCACGCCCGGGTAGAGCAGAACGCAATGAGCATCATAGTCATAGACGACAGTAACGGTCTTGGGCCGGTCAGCGGGATAGAATGACCGTATACTTCGCTGATACGAACGGTTCTCCGCGCCATCCGGATCCAAAAAACAGCTCGTACACCTACCCAAGTGGTTGAAATCATCGCCACACCACGGGCATCTATCGCGATTACGCCAGGCCTCGGCCCAGTCGGGAACCGTGCAAGCCGAGCGGACTAGGCCATCCCCATCCTCTATGATGCACTGTTCTTCCAGCCGACGTTTGCTGGCGTTGTGGTATACTTCAAGGTGTTTGACGTGGACGATCCGTTTGATCAAATTCACGGGCCGGGTGGTTTGAATGACATCGCGAACGCGTCTATTATTGATGGCGATACCGTCGGGCCTGACAATCGACCCACGACGGAAGCGTCTCAAGGCTTCACCGTCGGCCGAACGGTTCACGGCGCAGTTGTGGGAGGATGTGCGTGTCGCCTCAGGCGCGGTTATTGGTTTCCATTCTGGCGCTCCTCGCGGTGTTTCTCTTCGGGACGGCCGGTTATCTCGTCATCGAGAGTGACAGGAGCCTGTCGTTCGTGGACGCCGCGTATATGACGGTGCTTACGCTGTCGACGGTGGGTTTCGGCGAAGTGTGGCCACTCAGCCCCCACGCCCGCCTGTGGACCGTCGGCGTGATCACGTTCGGTATCGCCACCGTTTCCTATGCGTTCACGTCGCTACTCGCACTCATTGTCGGCGGGGAGTTCCGAC
The DNA here is from genome assembly GCA_964637715.1 of uncultured Phycisphaeraceae bacterium. Classification (GTDB taxonomy): domain Bacteria; phylum Planctomycetota; class Phycisphaerae; order UBA1845; family UBA1845; genus CAZWWW01. Next base: position 3,036 of record CAZWWW010000051.1, read on the forward strand.
AGATTCGTGAGAGGCACAAAATGGAAAAGACGATTCAGCACCTGAACGATCATGTGATTGTGTGCGGATTCGGTCGCATCGGATCGCTGGTCGCCGAGGAACTTACGCGCCGGGGTTTGACTGCGGTGGTCATCGAACAACAGCGCAGTTTGGAGTTCGACCTGCGTGAAGCCGGCGTACCCTTTGTGTTTGGCGACTCCACGGAAGAAGGTGTCCTGCTTCACGCCGGTTTGATGCACGCACGGGCTCTGGTGATCGCGCTGCCCAGCGATGCCGACGCCGTGTACATCACGTTAACCGCACACACGTTGTGTCCTGATCTTATGATCGTCGCCCGGGCGGAGCAGCCGACGACCGAAGCAAAACTGAAACGGGCGGGGGCTTCACGGGTCGTTTCACCGCATGTCATCGGCGCCACGCGCGTCGCCAACATTCTCACCCGACCCAACGTCGTGGATTTTGTCGATGTAGCCGCCAAAGGGGTCGATCTCGAAATCGACGAATATAAGGTTGCGGCGACCTCGTCGCTGGTCGGTCGTACGCTCGCCGACGCCCATGTGCGGCGCAAGAGCGGTGCCATGGTCGTGGCCATTAAACGAGCCGACGGCAACACGCTAACCAGCCCGGAACCCACGACCGTCATCGCCGCACGCGACACGCTCATTCTCGTGGGGCCTGTCGGGGTGTCGTCCCGGCTTGATCGTATCGACACACCGGCGTGACGCGGCCCCTGGTGCGATATCAGCAGCGCCAGCAATGATAATGGGGCTCCGATGCTGTCCGCCTTGCCGGAAACCGGTCTCCCGTGTAGAGTGAGTTGCCTGCCGTGCGGGTGGGTCTCTGTAGGCACACGCCGGCGATGCTGAAAGCGATTACCGAGGAATCGGGTTGGCGAGCGCATGCTCCTTGTTGAGCCCGCTTGTGTCGTGTCCGCGTCTTGGACCGCTTGAACGCATAGCCAACGCACGAAGCGGATTGGATCGCTCTGCCGCAGCGCGGTTCGTTACCCTGTGTATTTCGCTTTTGAGCGGAATCGACATGACGGAGGCAGCACTATGCCATTATCGGAACCGGGTACCACACGAACCAAACCATCCACGCGAACACGCCCCGGCAAGCGCCGGATGCAAGTCGCCCTGCCCGAACCGGGGCTCTCGATGGATCAGGACGCGGAGTGGTGTGTCGTCGAGATCAACGGTACCTGGCGTCGCGTGCGTTTTCACGATTATGGCGAGATATACAAGATTCCAGGCCTCTACGAGCGTCTTTTCTACCGGATTCTACGCTGTCAATCGCCGAGCGTGGTGCGCGGTCTGCTTGAAAGAGAATTACGCCACGACGGTCAGGATCCGGGCGATCTCACCGTGCTCGATCTCGGTGCGGGAAACGGTATGGTCGGCGAGCAGCTCGCTGAACTCGATGTGAAGCGCATTGTGGGCGTTGATATTATCCAGGAAGCCGCCGACGCCGCCCGGCGCGATCGCCCGGGCATCTATGACGAATATCTCGTTGCGGACTTCACCCGGCTGGACCAAAAGCGTCGCGCCTGGCTTGGGACGTTCAAGTTCAACTGCCTGACGTGTGTGGCCGCCCTTGGTTTCGGAGACATTCCGCCGCGTGCGTTCGCCGAAGCATTTAACCTTATTGAAGACGGGGGCTGGCTGGCGCTTAACATCAAGGAGGGTTTTCTTGACGAGCACGATGACGACACCGGTTTTTCACGCCTGATCCGTCGAAGTGTGCAGTCCGGTGTTCTCTCCATCCGCACACAGCGGCGCTACCAACATCGCCTCGCGACCAACGGTGACCCGCTTTATTACGTGGCCGTCATCGGAACCAAGAACTACGATATGCCCATTTGAGCGCCACACAATCACCCCACGCCGTTGTCAACCAATCGTGTTTCTCGTATCATGCTTCTCCCGCTCGAACGGATGCAAGGGGCCACGTTCGGTGTTCGAGGGGTGCGCTTCCCGTGTGCCGCTTATTCGCGCGATACGTATGTTTACAGCATTGTCTGTTATTGTGTATAGCCGTATCGAGCCGATTCGCCGGATAAAACGGTGATTCGACCGCTACACAGGAATCGAGCTTGCTCTAGTGCAGCGTCACAGCTTATTCTTGGAGTTCGTTGTGGGTGGCATGGGCAAACTTGTTTGCCCGTGACTGCCCCCGGAACAACATGGGCAAGCTGCTGCTTGCCCATGCCACCCCAAAAACAAGGTGTGACAAAGCACTAGCCCTTTGTGCTGCTGCCAGAAGAAAGATGTCCGGTGAATAAAGAAACGATTCGCAACGTGGCCATCATCGCCCACGTTGACCACGGAAAAACAACGCTTGTCGACCAGATGCTGCGCCAGTGCGGTCAGTTTCGCGAAAGTCAGGTATCCGGCGAGCGCATACTCGATTCCAACGACCTTGAGCGCGAGCGCGGCATTACGATTACCGCCAAGAACATCGCGATCAAGTACCACGACATCAAGATCAATCTGATCGATACGCCGGGGCACGCGGATTTTGGCGGCGAAGTGGAGCGCGTACTGAAAATGGCGGACGGATGTCTGCTGCTGGTCGATGCGTTCGAGGGACCTATGCCCCAAACGCGATTCGTGTTGCGCAAGGCGTTTGAGAACGGGCTGCGCCCCGTTGTGGTCATCAACAAGATCGATCGCCCGGACGCCCGTCCGGACGCCGTGCTCGACGAGGTGCTCGATCTGTTCATCGAGCTCGGTGCGGACGACGACGCGCTCGAGTTCCCGACCGTGTACACGTCGGCGACGCTGGGTTTTGCGTCGAACGATCCCGCGTCGCACCCCGACAACGTGTTCGCGCTGTTTGATACGATCATCGACCACGTGCCCGCCCCGGACGTTCGCCCCGAGGCGCCGCTTCAACTGCTCATTACCACGCTGGATTACAGCGATTACGTGGGTCGGATCGGTATCGGCAGGGTATTCGCCGGCACGATTCGCGCGGGGCAGGACATCGTCGTCATCCACCGCGATGGCACGCAGACCAAAGAGCGCATCGGTGAGCTGTTTGTGTTTGACGGGCTGGGTCGTCGGAAAGTCAGCGAAGTGCCGGCGGGCGACATCTGTGCGGTTGTCGGGGTGGAAGCGATCGACATCGGCAACACTATCGCCTGCATCGAGCACCCTGAACCGCTTCCGATCATTCGCATCGACGAACCGACGCTGCACATGACTTTTCGGGTCAACGATTCTCCGTTCGCCGGTCGATCCGGGAAGTTTCTTACGTCACGCCACATCCGCGATCGGCTCGAGCGCGAACTGAAGACGAACGTCGCCCTGCGGGTTGAGCCCGGTCAAACGCCCGAGGAGTTTCACGTATCCGGTCGTGGGATGCTGCATCTATCCGTACTTGTGGAGAACATGCGGCGCGAGGGATTCGAGTTGGCCGTGGGTAAGCCGAAGGTGATTTATCGAGAGCTGCGGGGCAAGAAAACGGAACCTATCGAGCAGTGTGTGATTGACGTCCCCGCTCAACATGTGGGTACCGTCATGGAATTGATGGGGTCGCGCCGCGGTATCTGCAAGACCATGGAGTCGCGCGGCGACGCGTCATCGATCGAGTTTACGATTCCGGCACGGGGGTTGATCGGGTTGCGGAACCGCATGCTGACCGCCACAAACGGCACGGCCATCATGCACCATGTGTTCTATGAATACGAGTTCTTCCGGGGAACGATACCCGGTCGAAAAAACGGGGTCATGGTCGCCAATGAACCCGGTCAAATCACGGCGTACGCCCTGGACGGGTTGGCCGATCGGGGTGAGTTTTTTCTGCCGGCCGGTACGCAGGTGTATGAAGGGCAAATCGTCGGCGAACACTGCCGGGATAACGACCTTGGCATAAACATCTGCCGTGCCAAGAAAATGACCAACATCCGGGCCGCCTCGGCGGATAAGACGGTTGTTCTGCGACCGCCACGAACCATGACCCTGGAAATGGCCTTGGAGTTCATCGAGGAAGACGAGCTGGTGGAGATCACGCCTGAATCCATCCGAATGCGGAAACGATTCCTCAAGGAAATAGACCGCCGCCGTGCGGCCCGAAGATCGGGTTAGAGCAAGCTCTCTTTTTGTGTAGCGGTCGAATCATCGTTTCGTTGAGCGAATCGGATTGGTGCGGCGATACACAAAAACGAACTATGCTTTAGCGTGGACTCGTTGATAACGTCGCCTGCGACCGGTGAACAGCACGGAGTGCGCTACGGGCGGGGGTGATAGGTCGCATGAACCTGTTTGAGTTGAGTTTCGTCGACGTGCGTATAAATCTGTGTGGTCGAGATGTCGGCGTGCCCCAGCAACTCCTGCACGATGCGCAGATCCGCTCCGCCCGCCAGTAAATGCGTGGCGAAACAATGGCGCAGCGTATGCGGTGAGACCTTTTGCTCGATACCGGCGGCGCGGGCGTAGCGCCGCACCAACCGCCAGATGTTGGTGCGATCGAGCGGTCGACCGGTGCGCGACAGGAACAGCGCCTTGTGATGCCGGTCGCCGAGCAGGCGCGGTCGCAGAAGTTCGATGTAGTCGCGGACGGCGTCGATGGCTGCCCGCCCCACCGGGACGATGCGCTCCTTGCGTCCCTTGCCGATGCAGCGCACGTAGCCCAGATCAAGATTGATCTGATCGACCGGCAAATCAACCACCTCACTCGCACGGAGCCCGGTCGCGTAGAGCGGTTCGAGCAGGGCCACGTTGCGCAGGTACAAATCCTCGCTCGGATCGGGCCCATTCAGGATCGCCTCGACCTGCTGGTAGCGCAAACTACGCGGCACATTGCGCCAGCACTTCGGGCAATCGATCAATGAAGCGATATCAAAGCGCAGTACGCCCTCGTGTAGAAGATGTCGAAAAAACACCTTGATCGTCGCCAGTCGCCGCGCTATAGATGATAGGGCCAGTCCGCGACGGTTCAGGTTCACGACGTGCGATCGGATATCGTCAATGGTCGCGTCGCGCAGATCGACGTCGCGTCGGTTGAGGTGTTGAGTTAGTTCGCGGAGATCTCGTTTGTACGCTTCGACGGTTGACCCGGCCATGCCGCATTCGATAAAGACGTAGTCGAGAAAACGCTTGACCAACGGGGGCGGTAGCGCGCTCGTTATCGCCGGAGTTGATTCCGCACAGGTTGTCATCAACTCAGTCGACATTTTCCTCTCACAGGAGTGTCAGCGCGTGGCACGCGCTGTGCTTCTTTGACGCCCTCTTCGGTTCCACCCAAGCCGCTATTGTACCGGCGTCACCTCCGGAGTCAAAGCACTACTTTTGCGTTATAGGTCCCTGGGCAACGTTTTTCAAAGATACAATAGGATATCGGACTGAGCATCATGGTGCGCATGAACGATAATGCAGATTCCTTCCATCAAATAGATACAACCATTTCCTGAAAGTCCCCAAGTTTCCGTAGAGTAGCTGCCGCGTGATCCTCTGCGTGAACAGCGCGCAGGGCGGATGTTGCCGGGCGCAAAGCCTGCGCGTGATCTCTATACGAAACGATGTCGAGACACCGGAGCGCATTGCGTTGTCGCAGGAGGTGGCGATTCAGCATTCATGGCGGGTACGTATAATTGGCCGGGCTTCACACCGGGTGTAGCCTTTTTTTGGAGCGTGAAAAAAGGTCGTGCGCCCAGCATGAATGCAAGTGTACTGGGGTAACGGGTCAGGCTCGTAGTCGATTCTGCCCAACAGTGCGTTCGCGCAAGGGGTGTCAATGAGCCTACGGTGCCTTGGTTGCGAACGTGGCGCCCAGCTCGAATCGCCACGATGACGGTCACGGGGGGGTCGTGTGATCTGAAAACGAACACATCGAACCGCAGCGGACTGCGGTCGCATTTATCGGCTCACGGTGGTCGACAACAGGTACTTCAGCCTGGCGGTTGAAAAAACAGTTCGGGCGGTGGATAATGTATAAGGTCCACTGGCGAACGTTTCTTTACGGTTATTGAGGTGTCCCATGACCGATGGCCTGGGTGCGGTGTGCGACGAGTTTTACGTCAGCGGCCGATTATTTTTGAAGCTCGAGCTATCACCCGACCGGGAGACCGTTCTGCACTTCTTTGATCGGATCCGCAAAGAGTTTCCCAGCCTGAACAAGATGAGGCGACGGGAACCGGCTTCGCTCATGCTTGAAGAGGACGTGGACGAGCACGGTGCCCGCCGCTGGCTGCGCCTCGATGCCGGAAGCCTGCGCTTCGGTCAACTTGCCCCCGCCGATCGCGACGGCGTCCGCGCCTTCGGTACGACCATCCTGACGCAGGCGCCGTACCATCTGAGTTTCAGCGATTTGGACTACGACCACCTCGAACTGACCTACGGCTTCGATCTCGATTACCGGGGTAATCACGATCAGCTTGTCGCCGAAACACTGCTCGGCGAGAGCGCCGGCGTGGGCTTTTTGTTTGGCGATCGGGCGTCCCGGATTATCGACGTGCAACCTTATTTCGGTATCGCCGTTACGCCCGGATGTGATCTTCAGGCCTACGTTGAAATCAAATCGCGCACGACGTCGTTCGAGGTGCGCAACCAGACCTATGAAGGGGAGCCGATCACCGTGTTTCTAACGGTTCGCAAGTATTGGAACACCGAGGGGGTGACCGCTCTGGCGGAGAACCTGGCCACCCTTTTTGAGACAGCCGACGATCTTGCTTCGGAAGTAGTGGTTCCCCACTTCGTCAACGCCCTGGCGGCGGCCATCGCGAGCCGATCATAACGCGGAATTGCAGTACGCCCCACCACCTCATGCCCGATGCTCCACCGAGGCTGTTGCGCATCCGTACGCCTCGTCGCTCTTCGACAACCCCCGCACCCGGGGTCAACTGCCGGGCCTTTGGTTTGATGCGCGTTCTGTTATAGGGCAAGCTCGATTTCTGGTTGGCCGTTGAATCACTCTTTGACCCGATACGACGACTCGATGCGGCGATACACAATATCAGAGAATATTGTAGCATGTGTTCTCTTGTGTATCTGTTGTTCGAGACGATCGCCGAACAAGGGAGCGCTGCGGACGCTACACAGGAATAGGGCTTGCCCTGTCTTGCGTGGCCGGGAACAGCGACAACCAACGCGGGTTTGTTCATGGGCATTACCATCCGTCCGATCATTGGCCTGGAGATTCATGTCCAGTTGCGTACGCGCAGCAAGTTGTTCTGCGGCTGCGCGGTTTGTACGGATGCCCCGCCCAATACCTGCGTGTGTCCAGTGTGTCTGGGGTACCCCGGGGCGCTCCCCGCGCTGAACCGCCGGGCGGTTGAGCATTCGATCCTGGTCGGGCTGGCGTTGCATGGCGAGATCACCCGGCATACGAAGTGGGACCGCAAGAGCTATTTCTACCCCGACCTGCCCAAGGGCTATCAGATCAGCCAGTACGAACTCCCCCTCGCACACGATGGCCACTTCGACATACCTGTTTGCGGTGGGGTGCGTCGGGTGCGCATTCGCCGTGCTCACCTTGAAGAGGACGCGGGGAAAAACATCCACGATGCCTCCGATTGTACGCTTGTCGACTTGAATCGTGCGGGCACACCCTTGCTCGAGATCGTCACCGAGCCCGATCTGCAAGGCGCCGAAGAGGCCCATACGTTCTCGGTCGAATTGCAACGGTTGGTAACCTATCTCGGCGTCAGCGAAGCCAATATGCAGCGAGGGCAGATGCGCTTCGAGCCGAACGTGAACGTCGCGATCACTGAAGGCGGGGTCGAATACCGCACACCCATCAGCGAGATCAAGAACTTAAACAGCTTTCGTTCCGTGCGGGACGCCATAGATTATGAAATCAAACGCCAAACGGCCGCGTGGCAGGCGGACCATGCTTATGTGATCGGAACGGCGCCCAACGAGAATCGCGGTTGGAATCAGGAACGGGGTGTGACGGAGTTCCAGCGTGGCAAGGAATCCGCCGACGACTACCGCTATTTCCCCGACCCCGATCTGGTTCCGATTGTTGTCACGCAG
>CAZWWW010000052.1:0-10996 GCA_964637715.1 uncultured Phycisphaeraceae bacterium
AGGCGTTCAGATCATTACACAGCGAATTGATCGGCGTGAACTGGCAGGCGTTGGCCACACCGTCGCAGGTATCCACCGTGCAGGCAATCCCATCATCGCACACCGGCGGCGTTCCGCTCTGACAATCATTGACGGCGTCACACGTCTCAACGCCGTCACAGAACAACCCGTTATCGCACGCTGCGTCGTCCGGCGTGCTGACACAGGCGTCTGTTCCCGCATCACACACGTCGGTCGTACACGAAACACCGTCGTCGCAACTAGGCGGCGTACCGGCCTGACAATCGTTGACGGCGTCACAAGTTTCCGCCCCGTCGCAGAACAGCCCGTTGTCACACACAGCGTCATCAGGCGTATGGTCGCATGTGTCGGTCGTTTCATTGCACGCATCCGTCGTGCAACCCACCCCGTCGTCGCAGTTCGGCGCCGCAGCGGATTGGCAATCGTTTACCGGATCACAGGTCTCCGCTCCGTCGCAGAACAATCCGTTATCACACACGCTGTCGTCCGGCGTGTTGTCACAAGAATCCGTTGTTTCGTTGCACGCATCGGTCGTGCAACCCACACCGTCGTCGCAGTTCGGCGCGGCACCGGTCTGGCAATCGTTTACCAGATCACAAGTTTCCGCACCGTTGCAGAACAGCCCGTCATCGCACGCTGTGTTGTCGACCGCGTGTTCGCACGTGCTGTTGGTCAGGTTACAGGTGTCGATCGTACAGGCTACGCCGTCGTCGCAGTCGGTATCGAGCGTGCATTCGCCGCACACGTCCTGATCTTCAAGACACGGCACACCCGCCGCGCACGGCGGGTTCACGCTCACACAGTCATTTTGCGCGTCGCACACTTCCGTCCCGTTGCAGAAAAGGGTGTCATCCGGGCAGTTGGCGTCGTTGGGCGTGAATACACAGGCACCGGCCACACAGGTGTCGTCGGTACATGCGATCGTGTCGTCGCAATCCGCGTCGACCTGGCACTCATCACACACGTTGGTGTCCTCGTTACAGAACTCACCGGCGGCGCACGGGTCGCCCGTCAGCACGCAATTCAGAACCGGATCGCACGTGGCCGTACCGGTACAGAACAGCCCATCATCACAGAACGCATCGTTCGGTGTGTTGATGCACGTTCCGGCGTCACAGGTATCGTCCGTACACGGAACGCCGTCGTCACAGTCGAGCGGCACCGTGCCGATGCACACGCGGTTGAAGCACACGTCGACCGTCGAACAGGCGTCGCCGTCGTCGCAGAGGTTGGTGTCGTCCCGCGTAAACTGGCACCCGCCGGGAACGGCCGGGTTACAGGTATCGTCCGTGCACGGGTTATCATCGTCGCATACCGGCGGCGGACCGCCGCGACAGGTGCCGAGAAGGCAACTGTCATTGGTTGTACACGGGTTGTTATCATCACACGAGTTCGTGTTGTGAATGAACTGGCACCCGATCGACGGATTACAACTGTCGTTGGTGCAGACATTGTTGTCGTTGCAGGTGCGCGGCGGTCCCCCGACACAAACACCCGCCGAGCAGCGATCGTTGATCGTACATTCGTCGCCGTCACTGCACACGAGCGTATTGTTCTCGTGGGCACATACACCGGCCGAGCACGAATCCGTCGTACACGGATTGTCGTCGTCACATTCCGCGTCCGACAGGCATTCGATGCACCCGTCGGCATTCTCATCGCAATGCGCCTGATCGACGCAGGGTGCCATGCCCAGACACAGTCCGTCGGTGCACGATTCGAGACCATCGCAGAACAGCCCGTTGGAACAGTCCGTACCGTTGGCCACCGCCGCGTGGAGGCAGTCACCGCTCGCACAGGTATCAGCCGTACACGGATTGCCGTCGTCGCAGTCGCCATTGTCAACGCATGGAATCGGCGGTCCGGCGAACACGCGGCGAAGCCGGGCAAAGTCGACATAACCGATCGACATACTTCCGTTGTCGTCGAACGTGGATCGGCAGGACACCGACGGATTACGACCGAAGCACCGCATAAAGGCGGCGAAGTCCTTGAGGTCATTGTCGCCGTCACCATCGTCGTCCCCGTCGGTAAGACCCGAACCCACGCCAAGCAGGGCGGTGGCGTTATGAAGGTTCGTGTCGTTCGGGTCGGTTAAGACGGAGAGAAACCCACCGGAAACCGGGTCACGCCGAACGAGCTTGTCCGCAAAGTTGGGCGGTGCATTCAGGGTGGATCGATCGGCCTGAATCAACGTGCCGTCCGTGTGCCACATCATCGGACCGGGATTGAACACACCGGAGATGAAATCACGGGCGCCCGGACTAAACGTCACCACGTTGCCGTTCGTGTAGTCGAACTCTATGACGGAATCGGGATCGCCCGACACCACGGCCGGGAACCGGCTGCTAACCAACAGATTCCCCGCACGCGTTGTACCCAGCGGCCGGAAAAGGAGGTACGCCGGCGAGACGGTCTTGGGATTCAGTATCGCATCGACATACGCGCCTGTTACCGCGTCGAGCTCGAGGATCTTGTTGTTTACGTCGCTGACGACGTAGAGGTGTCCGTTCACCGGGTTGATGGCCATGCCGTTCGGTCCGCGAATGCAGTTCGCATCACCGCAGTCTTCCGGAAGAATCGGACTGATCGATCCGCCGTCCTTGAAAACACGGACAAACGCGCCGGTATCACCGTCATACTCATTAATGCCGTTTACACGATTCCGAACGTTGACGTTCGGCGTGCTGGTCACGAGCAGGTTGCCGTCCGCTTTGAAAAGAATATGTTGCGGAGAATTGAGCCCGCCCGACGCCGGCGCTACAAACGTTCTAATAAACGCACCGGTTTCGGCGTTGTACTCGTTTACTTTGTTGTCGATCCGGCTGACCACGAGTAACGTTTCGCGCAGGGGGTGGATCGCCAGCCCGTAGGGACGGGGGATGTCGGTAATCAGCGGCGCGATGAACGCCCCGGTGTCCGCGTCGAACTTGAGCACCGCGTCTTCATACTGACACACCGGCTGCTGCTGCGGGCAACTGAAGCTGCTGGCCAGAATGAACCGCTGACCGGAGCCGGCACCCGCAACCGTTTGGCCGCGGCCGGCGAAGACCGGTGCTGGTTGCGTCGATTCAGTCGTTGCGCCGGCGCCTTCACTGCGCAGCGCATGCGCAGTATCCAGTTTGTTGATTGATGCGCGCACGGGCGCGACAGACCACATCGCGACGACCACGCATAGCGCGATCGCCAACGAACCAAGTCCTGTGAATCTACCCATGCCGCTCGAACCGCGGCGCGAACACATGGACGTATACGCGTTGAACATTTGCTACCCCTTTCGAGACCCCCATCCCGACACGTTGCTACTTTCCCATTTGGGATGCATGCTCCATCCCTGCCTTGAACGCCTGACCTGCGTCTCTGATCGTATGCGTGGATGTAGAGTTCGGCAAGCTCGGCAAGAAAGTAGGGAATGAAACGTCCGATGATGGGCGGATCGGACAAGATGGCCCAATAGAGATGAAGTTACTATTTGCGGATGCTCTGACATAGATATTATGACCCGTCCCCTCCCGCCGCTGACCAAACGGCGTTCCTATGGGGCGATGAACCATCCGTCGCCCGGATAAACCGACGCGTCGATTCGGGTGATCCACGCGGTCCCTCGCCAGATTCTTTGAAAAAAAGCCCCGGTGAGCGTTGCTCCCAGAATAACGAATAATTGAAGGTTTGGGTCAAAGCGGCGTGGACGCGGACGACACCTGGGATCAATTATCGGACAAAGAGCTGTAACTATATATTTAATAACATTTTACATACAGACAAGCGAGTGCGAGGGACGTCGTTCGTCGGGTGGATCGGCAGCTCTTGCGAGAAGATAGGCTGCGCGTGTTATCAGTCTTTTGTCAAAATACGCGCGACAGGGGATTGTAATCGGACGGGGGTTGTGGTATGTTCTGGGGAAGCAAGCCCGATAGGTTATTGCTTTCGGAGCCACCAAGCGAGGGGCGATGCGTAAGTTGGACAAGAATGCCCCTTGTATCGGGCGTGACGGCGCGGGAAGATGTCGCGCCGAACTGAGTGTGGCGCCGTTCCGAACGGTGGCGGGATTGATGCGTCGGTGACGCGGCGTGTCACTCCGGCGGACTTTATCGGGGGATCTTCCACCGATAACCGTTCCCCGTGCTTGGCTGAGTACGAGCGCAACAGCAACGCGTTTTGATCGGTCGAGAACGGGCAACGCGGGTTCGGGAGAACGGCGCTCGGACGAACCTCGTTCGATCTGCCTGCTTTTGCCGGACGGCGCGTCTGGGGCGGCGGGAGGAAAGGAGGCCAAGTTCGGTAAGGTCGAAGCAAGAGCGAGTCAGTAGGAATCTTAGCCGAACGCAAACACGGTTCGGCCTATTCGTGTCGCAGGCATTGCGTTCCGCGATCTTTGCGAATTTCAACCCGTTTCGGAGGTGCGTGTACTAAGCGCTTAAGGATTAGGAGAGGTTCAAGATGTTACGAAAGTCGTTAGCTTTGTCGTTGGTCGGTGCTATGTGGCTGACTGTTGTCGGCGCAGCGTCCGCACAGGCGCAGGCTCCGTCACCGTTTCGGGTCAGCGCGAGCCAAAAGGGAAGTCTTCTGATTTATTCGAAGATCGAAATCAAATGGGATCGTGATGGCAATCTGATTCAGGACACGTTCCTGGATATCACCAATGATTTCCCGGGTGACGTGCACATCCAGGGTTATTTCATCAACGGTGACACGGAGATTCCGGAGATTTGCTCGGGCGAGCCCTGCACCACGATTGTTCAGAAGTTTGAGCCGGGGTGGAACACCGCCGATTGCGGGTTCACGCTGACCGGCGATCAGCCGAGCTTTTGGTCGGCGGCGCAGGGATTTGTGGGGAGTCCGGTTAACGGCGGCTTCCGTTGTCAGCAGTTCACCGTTTTGGACGCCGACGGTCCGGGTCGTCCCGATCCCGAGTCGCCGGGCATGGAAGACAGCATTCTTCGTGGTTATGCGGTCTTCTGGGCGGAGACATTCGTTCCGAACCAGAACCCGGTGGGTACAACGCCGACGACACCCGGTTTCCCGAACGGCGTGTTTATCCCCATCAAATGGAACCATCTCAAGGGCGATGGCCTCATCGTCAATTACCGTGAAGGTACCGCGTGGGAATACAACGCGTGGGCGTTCGCGTCGCACGCGCCCGGTGCCGGTACGGGCGACACAATAGGTACGCCGTTCAAAGTCGGAGACGAAGCCATTCAGCAGCTTTCGCTCGACGGCGTCATGTATGACTGGCCGTTTTCGAAGCTTCTCCTCGACTTTTACGGTTCGGGCAGCACGGCGCTCTCGGGCGGGAACCAGACCGTCACGGTCGATACCGATCTTACCGTTCATGCTGTTACGGCCGACCTCCGACAGGATAGCTGCGGACCGGTTCTTACCAAAATCGAGGCGACGATTTGGAACGAGTTCGAGACCAAATTCTCCGGGACGCGTCGCTGCATCTGCTGCTGGGATCAAACCATGTTGAGTGATTGGGTTCGCTCGGCGGCGATCCCCAACCACTTCAAGCGCAGTGCACTGCGCACGGACAAAGGCAAGGCGCGTCTGGACGGCGTGGCCAGCACCGAGTGCGACTACGAGGAACTATGCGGTCCGACTGCGTTTACCGGTCGTCTGGGCAACGAGTGCCTACGTGACGGAGTCGCGGGCGGTTTCGGGCGTTTTTCAGGCAGCGAAGATGCCGCCATCCTGGGTCTGGCAACGAAGTTCCTCGGATTCAGTCCTTCCGGCGCTAACGCCGCCGCGGCGATGAACCTGGTTGGTATGGGGAAGGAAGCCGCGGAGATAGACTACAATCCGACCGAAGGGTCTGGTACGCTGCGGGCGCCTGAGGGCCGCACAGCACCGCGCCGGATTGGTGACAAGGCGTCCGGCTTATCGAGTGATCGTACACCGGTAGGACGCTAGAACATCGGTCTTTCGACATAGGTCGGCGCGGGGAATGAGTGGTGTGTTCTCTTCGAAGAACGACCTGAGCGCCGTCTGAATGATACCAAAGCGACAAGGGCGAGGCACGCTGCGATGCGGGTCTCGCCCTTTTGCAGTTGTCGATGCCTCGCTCGTGGCAGAATCCAGGACGCGCGGCCTCTGGCGGTCGTTTCCGGTTTGAATCCCCGACGTGTCGATACGCCCTTTACTCGTGACGCGTAACGTTTTCAATGGGTTCGAGGCCGCTGGAGCGATTCGCTCACGCCCCAGAGCCGATATTCGGAGTAGGCCAACAAGAGAAGCACCGGCTCAGGTACCCCCTCTCGCGGCACGCGGGGTGATTAAGGGGCATCGTGCGTCCGAGATTGCGCGGTTGATACGTTTTGCAATAGACGAAACTTGGGTAATCCGATAGATCAAGCCGAGGCTCAAGGAGAATGCTTATGTATCGACGAATCGTTTGGATCGGCGTTATCGGCCTGGGATCACTAGGGACCTGGGGATGTGCGGCTACGTCCGGTTCGGCAGGCGTGACACGATCACGATCAGGCAGTACGGACGAGCGCGTCTCTTTGCGAACGCGTGCGCAGGCGTTATGGAATGCCAAGGTGGCAGAGGACTGGAGGGCGGTGTTCGACCTGCAGGATCCGCATAGCCGAGCAAAATGGAACGAAGATGATTTCGTGGCGTGGTCCCAGAAGAATGACCCGTTCAAGATCCAATCGTTCCAGTTTGGCGACGTTCAGGCGGACGGCGACATGGGTTGGATCGAGGTGAAGTACAACACCCTGATCCGGCGTTTTGAGAGTCTTCCGCCGCGCGATGCCTCGCTCTGGCAGAAGTGGCGTCGCGTCGACGGCACCTGGTATCCGGTTCCGCTTCGCGAGCTGGTTTCGTACCCCGAGCCGCCCTCACGGCGCGATGCCGTTGAGGAGGGTCGGCTGCGCGCGCGGTTCATGGAGGCCTGGCGAGCGCGCAAAGCCGGCGACTATCATGCACTGTACCAGTTCTGCGACCCGTACGATCATCCGAAAATGCCGGAAAAGGCCTACGTCGACATGCAGGAGTTGTTGAAGTACCTCAGTTGCGACGTAAAGTGGGTTGAGGTTGTGGGCAAGCTGGGACGCGTTCAGGTAGTTTATAAGCGGAAGGTGACCGACCCGAGCATGACGAAGCTCCCGGTCGAAACAATCGTTCAAACTGAAGACTGGATCAAAGTGGATGGCGAGTGGTATCAGGATCTATCCCGTGCCTCGGGCCCCACTCCGGGAGAAACTCATGACGCTTCATAAGAGAATACTCGCGACCGGGCTCGTGTGCGTCTCGCTCTCAGCCTGTCGCAGCCCCGATTCGGGCGCAGCCAGCATGGGCACCAACGGGGAGCGCATGCCGGCGGCGCGCCGTTCCACTGCACCAACGCCACCGCCGGTGATGTACAGCTTATGCTCCAAGAACCTCCCGACGGACGGGCAATGGAAGGGCGACCCCGTATTGCAGGACATTAACGGGGACGGTCTGTTGGATTTGGCGGCGCATCCGCGTCTGGGCAACGGACCTCACATCTGGTACGGCGACGGTCAAGGAGGGTGGACGGAAGCGTTCAGCGGCTGGGAACAGCGTGAAAACTCGTGCGGCGGCGGTCTCGTGTTTACCGACGTGAACGGCGACGACCATCTTGACCTGTGCATCGCCGACCACTGCCGCGGTGTATTTGTCTACCTGGGGGATGGAAACGGCGGTTGGACGCCCGGCGTCAAGAACCTCTACCCGGCCGATCTGGTGCATGAAGATGCCGAGAACGAAACATTCCTTGGCGCGGAAGATCTCGACGTAGGCGACGTGAACGGTGACGGCTACCCCGACCTGATTGTGGCTGCGAGCGACGAGAGTGGGATCAGTATGTATCTCGGCGACGGTACGGGTAAGAACTGGACGCGGCAGCGTACAAAGCTTCCGACCAAGGGTTGGGCAAACCGCATTATGCTGATGGACATGGACGGCGACATCGATCTGGACATCGTAGCCAGCTATGCTGACGGTCCGCGTGTTTGGCATAACGACGGTCTAGGTCATTGGAGCGATGCGTGGACGGGTCTTCCCGAGCCGGTCATTCGCGGGTTGTACACCGGGATAGCAGTCGCAGATGTGAACGAAGACGGTCGGCTCGATATTGCCACGGCGAACTGGGTTGATGGACCGGAGGTGTACATCCAGCACGCCGACGCAACCTGGGAAAAGCTACCGGATGTGTTCCCGCAAATGCTCGGCGGTTCGATCGGATTGGCGCTTGGCGATCTGGATCAAGACGGTCATCAGGATATTGTGGTGTCCGGTCAGATGAAGAATGAGCCGGGCTTTGTGCGTGGTGTGTTCGCGCTGCGCGGCGACGGCAAAGGCAACTGGTCGTACATGGCCGGGAACGGGCTCGTCGAGCGGGGGTTGATGACGACCATGGGCATCGCGCTGGGTGATGTGAACGGTGACGGTCTGCCGGATATTGCCGCGGGCAGCGGTATGACGGTCGAGCGCGTTCCATCGGGACCATCGGGACCGTCAATCGCTCCGCGCATGATCATGTGGTGCAGCCACGTCCCGACCCGTGCGGCGTCGTTAACGAGCGATCACAGCCGCCAATAAACGAGTAACTGAAAACAATCCGTTCGCAGCCGGCGAGATCAACAGCCGGAACGAGCGACAAGGGCACCATCGAGGCGGCATCGCGGCAACGGTCGTGATGCCGCCGTTCTTTTTTACTGATTCCAGACGATCCGCGTGTATGATACGCGTTCAAGGCCATGCGATGTGCGCCCAAGCGGACGCTTATCTCAGGGAACGCCACCTACGCAGGTTTTTTGGATGGGTCATCATGCCGTCTTTTGTATCTCATTTGGAAGCAGCGATCGACGGCACCACGTTGCCGGCTGATCAGGTACAAACGCTCCACAAGGACCGACCTTTGTGGGTGCGGTACGATCTTGACGCAGTCGGTCGCGCGGTGAATCCTGACGATATCGCCCGGCGAAAAACCACGCTGTGGCGCTATCGCGAACTGCTCCCCCTTCCCCTGGATGAGGACCCCGTATCCCTCGGCGAAGGGATGTCGCCGATCCTGCGCGCTCCAAGACTGGGTGCCCGCCTTGGATTGAACGATCTATGGATCAAGGACGAATCACAACTGCCCACGGGTTCGTTCAAGAGTCGGGGCATGGCCATGGCGGTTACCATGGCCCGGCATTTCGGGCTCAAGCGTCTGGCGGTTCCGACGGCGGGCAACGCCGGTGGTGCGCTGGCTGCCTACGCGGCCCGTGCAGGGCTCGAAGCTTTTGTGTTCATGCCGCGCGACACACCGGTCATCAATCAAATTGAATGCGCGCTGGCTGGTGCCCACGTGTTTCTGGTCAACGGTCTGATCAACGACTGCGGGTTGATCGTGCGGAACGGGCGCGATGCGATGGGCTGGTTCGACTGCTCGACGTTGAAGGAGCCCTACCGCATCGAAGGCAAGAAAACGATGGGGCTGGAGCTGGCCGAACAGTTTGGGTGGCGGTTGCCCGATGTCATCGTCTATCCCACCGGCGGCGGAACGGGCTTGATCGGAATGTGGAAGGCGTTCGCGGAGCTGCGCGCACTCGGCTGGCTTGGTAGCGAAACATCGCCCCGCATGATATCGGTGCAGAGTAACGGTTGCGCGCCGATCGCGCGGGCGTTCGATCGCGGGGAGCGTTTCGCCGAACCCTGGGAAGACGCCGCGACGTGCGCGAGCGGTCTTCGCGTACCGGGAGCGGTCGGGGACTTTATGATCCTGGATGCGGTTCGTGAAAGCGGGGGGTGCGCGATCGCGGTGGAGGAGCAGCGTATTAAAGAGGCGATGCGAGGTGCGATCGCTGCTGAAGGTGTCGCGCTGTGCCCGGAAGCGGCTGCGTGCGTGCTTGCCGTTGAGCGACTGCGGAACGAAGATCGCATCGCCGCCGATGAGCGGGTGGTCATCTTCAACACGGGGGCGGCCCAGAAATACATCGAGACCGCTTCGCTCGATCTACCGGTGATCTCCGACGCCGAACGCGTGGATTATGCCGCGCTCGTGTGTGCTCGATGTGATCATTCCTCATAAGGTGGAACGCGACGCATCAACGTATTCCTTTTACCGGTCCCGGATTTGTGTGAATCCATAGCGTTTGCTGTTCGAAGAAGTCGCGCAGGCTGAAGCCGGCGACCCGGGATCTCGATACGAGAATCGTACGGGCACGGTTCGAGCGTATCGGACCGAGATGTGTTTTCGGGCGGGCGAATCAACCCTTCGCGTCTGATTCAGCCCAAAGCGGCGACAGCGAGCAACCGATGAATGCAGGGTCTACGGTACGCGCTGCTATTGTGTGTTGCTGAAATGCGTCGCTTCGTCGAATCAGTAATTGTACTGTTACACATATAGCTTGCTCTATGTTGGCGCCGTTGCGCCCTGATGTACACACAGGAGTAAAAACCCATGAGTTTTCGACTTATTCGCACGGCACTGACGGTTGCGACACCGGTCGCCTTCCTTCTCCTGGCTACGGGGTGTGGAACGATCGGCGGTGCACTGCCGGACACGGTCACAGTTGAATTACCGGACGGTACGCAAACGACGGCGACGCTGGGCAGCGGCGTCGATCGCCTGGCGAATACTTCGTGGGAGTTTTTCCTGACCGCCCCGGCGGCACAGGGGGCACCGTTTGTCGTCATAAGCTTCGGCGACAACGGCAACCTCGAAGCCTTCAACGACAACACCCTTGCTTCCGAAATCTTCGGCGACCAGATCATCTTCGATGGTCAAGTCCATAACACCTCGCAGGCGGGTTTGAGTTATTCGGCGGGAACCTTCGGCGCTGAGACATCCGACGCGACCGGATTCGCGTTTCAGGGTGTTTTGAACGCGTTCGCGGCTGGGTTCAAAGTGGCTGACGGCACGGCGAACGCGAGCGGGACATTTGATCCGGACGATCCGGATACGATGACCGGCATGTTTGACTACGCCTTCCAGGTCACGGTGGATTTCCCGGGTATTCTC
>CAZWWW010000053.1:0-10971 GCA_964637715.1 uncultured Phycisphaeraceae bacterium
GGCCAGCGGTGCTTCCATCATGGGCGCCTCTTCGACGGCAAACCGCGCGAACGTGCCGTCAGGCATGGGCAGCGTGACAACCAACGGTGCGTTTTGCGCTGCGATCGTGAACTCAAGCGGCGCCTGGTTCAGCGAATCCAGCAATCGGCTTTGATCGAGTGCGACAGCCTGGAACGTTTGAGGCTGAACCCACGGCTGGGCATTCGCATCGCGCATCGCCGTTGCCTGAGTGCTGTCGATTAATTGCCACACACCGTCCGACGACAGGCGTTCAGCATTCTGCCCCCAGGCTCCACTGCTCACAACCAGCGAAAGCACCACCATAAACACCGACCGACGGCAAGAGCGCACCGCAAAACGGCTACAACGTCCCTGAGGCATAACCTATCCTTATGAAAACAAACCAGGAGGACAACCACGCGGTCCGGTATGTACGCACCCCTCGGACCAAACCGTGCTCAGTATAACAGTTTGATCCGGTTATGGGAACAAAAAAATCCGGCGGACGCTCCCTTTGTCGGGGTCGGGGTCGGGCGTGGGCGGGTTCTAACGACACCCTCTGTTGTGACCGATAACGCACGCAGAAGCGCCTTTTGTCGTTCAGGAACCCCCCAAATGACGTTGACGAGTCGGGACAGGAATGCCATGCCCACCACGGCGCCCACATCGGCGTATGATCCCGCATTGTGTGATTCCGCGGTAGCGGGCGGAGGGCGGGCGTTCTGGCACGCGGTGCTCGTCGTGGTCTTAACAGCTATTGGAATAAATACGTTTTGCCTTGCGGCGTCTCGGCTGTGGGTCTATCCCGATTCGATAGACTATATTGTCCTGGCCGGCGGTATTGCGGGCCGTGCCGATTTCGCCAATGGCTTGTTCCTGATCCGCCCACCCGGTTACCCGGTTCTCCTGGCTTTGGTCTTTTCCATGTTCGGCAGTGCCAGCCCGTTCGCCGTTCTGGCGCTCCAACACCTCATGGCTGCGGCGACCGCTTTGTTGACGGCGGCCATTGCGTGGACCATAACCCGACGCGCGACACACGCCGCGCTTGCCGGCATCCTTTGCGCGTGCGGTTTGCAAGCTCTGGCCTACGCCAACCTCGTGCTCACTGAAACGACCTATACTTTTCTTATGACCGCGTGCCTGTTCGCGCTGTTGCATTACATTCGCAATGGGCGGGCGGGGTCTCTGGTGGCGGGATCGATGCTGGCGGGATTGGCCTACCTCGTCAAACCGATCGGTGTCTATCTGCTGGGCGTGTGCGTGCTCGCGGTTGTACTGTTCGTTTGGCGATCGAGACGGGGTGCGCGGCATGCGGCGAACACGGCGCGTGCGATGGGAAGTGATCGCAACGTAGGGAGGGCGACGCACTTCGGGACCGCACTTTCCGCCAGCTATTTGAATAAGAAACGAGTCGCAGGCTACGTTGCGTTGTCAATCCTACCGGCGCTGCTCGTGATCGCCCCATGGAAGATAACCACCGCAGCCCTGCACGGCAGCGATGATACGAACCGGTGCCTGGACTATGTGCTGTATTTGCGCGCACTGGAGTTCGACGGGTTGGATGCCCCGGACAGCTCGGCGTTGCAAGAGATTAAGCAAACGGTGGCGGAGGCGATCCAACGAGAATCACTCCCGCACGGGGCCGACTTCCGCGATCGCGCAACGGTTATTCGTGCGTATGAGGAGGTCCGGGGGATGCCCTTTGCCGAATCGAGCGCTGTGATGGGAAGGGCGGCGCGCGACGTAATGCGTGACAACATAACCGCCATCGGCGTGAATACGGTCAAATACGCCGCTTGGATGCTGCTCACCCCCGACCCTGTCTACCGCTTTCAACCCGGCGGCACCGCGGGTATCGGTGGCAAACGCAACCCGGACGCGATCATCTACGACGCCGGGACCTACGCCTTCGGACCCGGATCGTGGGAACCGACGCTCTCGAAGTACCGGCATTATCTACCGCTTGATGGGCGTCCGCGCCCGGCTTCGGCTGCATGGACGGGCCTTGCCCGCGTGTTCCACGATCGAGTTGACGCGGCACCGCCGGTCATCGGAATCGCCGATTCACCTTATTCCGAGTGGATCGTGTTTAGCCTCGTCGGCGCGCTGCTAACCCTGTCGACACGCGAGCGAACCCTTTGGTTCCTGTTGCTCACGACACTCGCTCTTCATGTGCTCATTTCCGCTTTCCTTAGTGGACCGCAGACGCGCTATGTTCTTCCGATCCAACCCATCCTGAAGCTGGGCGGTGCGTGGTTTGCGATCGAAATCGTTCGTTGTACGGTTCTTGCACTTCGCGCGATCAACCCAAAGACTGAGCGGCGGCGTGCCGCCTCGACAACCAACTAAAGCATTTGTCGTTTTCATGTGCCGGTCCTTGGACACCCAAACGGCATCGAGACCGGGAAGATCGCGCGGGCTTAAAGCCCGCGGCTCGACGCACAAAAACGGGAAATGTGCTGGTCCTGATATTGCGCGCTCGCGGAAGCGACGGGAATCGGGTTTGCCCTCCGCCGGTTGAAGGCGCTATCCGTTGTTGATGGGGCTTACGTTTTCGAGGATGCCTGCTACAGGGTGACGCGAGAGGGCCACGGCTACGACTGAACCGATGCGCCGGGCGTCGACGTTCAGATGCTGGAAGGCGGGCGCATCTGCCAATGTCGGTTTGAGCATGTCGTCCAGACTGGACTTGCCTTGTGCGTCGGTTTGGGCGAACGCCAGGAGCACGGGTTGCCCGCAGCAGTTCAAACGCACCTCGACCAGCGTTCGTCCCGACGCATCCACCAGGCGCTGGGTACTGATGAGTTCGAAGCCGAAGTGCCCGGTCCGGGCGGCTGTTGACGGCATGGAGGTCATACCCAGATGCAACGCGTCGCGAAGGGTTCGCATCGCCCGCGCGGCGCTTGAATGAGCGTCAACGAAGGGGCTGTTGTCGGGCGTTTCCGCGACGAACGACTCGGCCAGCCACGCTGGTGAAGCCTCGACGGAACGATTCGGAAGCACGCCCCACACCAGGAACGCAAGCACGATGGCGGCGGCCAGTGCGAGGGTCGTGCGCGCGCCGAGACGACGCACCCACGGAGGCGTGGCGACATCGTGCGTGATCCGCTGCCACAGTTCGCCGGGCATGGTCTCACGTTCGAGCGATCGGCGCACGAGCTGTTCCGCATTGCGCTCAGCCTCAAAGCGTTCCGCACACCCGGGGCACACGCGCAGGTGTTCGCTCACTTCGAAGGTTTTGGTTTGCTCCAGTTCGGAGTCCAGGTAAGGGCTGAGCCATTTTCGTGTTTCACGACAATTCATGGGGTCTTACGATGCCTCCCGTACGATGCCTTCCTCAACGGCAAGTGTCGCAAGCTCCTCGCGGAGCTTTATGCGTGCTCTGTGCACATGCGACATGGCCGTGCCCAACGGTATCTCAAGCATCGACGCGATATCTTTATACGAAAAGTCGCCAAGCGTTCGCAGTAGCAAACACTGCCGCTCGTCCTCATTTAACCGCCCTAGCGAATCCGCCAAACGTTCATCCAGTAGCTCGGTCAAACGACCGGGGTTCTGTAACAGCGTCGACCACGCTTCCTCGCGTTCGAGCGACGCAGTCCAATCTGTCGACATGGTACTCATCGTGACCTCACGACGTCGCTTGAATCGCTTGTTCGCCGTCAGCGTCGTGTTAATCAGTATGCGGAACATCCAAGCCGAAAAATTCGTTCCGAGTTCAAACCGGTGGAACTCGCGCCACGCGGTCATGATCGCTTCCTGAACGACGTCATCGGTCTGGCCCGATCCCCAGAGGGTCCGTCGCGCGTGGCGATAGAGGGCATCGCGGATCGGTTCCAACAGGTCGAGGAACGTCTTCGACGTATGTCTTCGAGCCAACGCGTGCTCCGTCTTGATTTCCTTGCCCCGTTCGGGGTTGCCGCACCGAAGCGAGGCTGCCTCAAACCGGGGCCATGATCGACTGACGAGGCACCGACGCGCCCCGCACCTTCTTATTATTGCCTTTCGCCTGCCTGGTATTGCAGTAATTTTCGCCGACCGCTCAACGGTGTTATCGGATGTCATTCCGCCAAGACAGCGTATCCGTTGTGAGCGGGCAAAGTCGAGCTCGTTCAATCTCGAGACCGGACTACGCGGTACCACCTGGCCCGCCGGTTATGCCGGAGGTGGATTACAGTGTAGTCAGACTACCGCGGTTTCAAGACGTATTGTAGCTCGACCGGCGTCCCTGTCGCGGTCGACAACGTGAGGTCGAAGCGGCGTAGCGGCGCGAGGAGCTCGTAGAATAGATCGACCCAGTCGCGTTTGATCGACGAACGGGTATCCGGGGAGAGGGCTTTCGCCATGCGGACCAGCAAGGGTGCCAGCGGTCGCAATCCGACATCCCACATTCGGGCGTGGGCGGCGGTCACGAACGGATGCGCGTCCGCAATCTCCAAACCGGCTCGCTCGAACCGGCGCTCCCACACCTCACGAGACGCCAGTGCGGGCCAGGTTGCAAAGCGCCCGCGACCAATGATCTCCAGGAACCGGTCACCGAGCACGTCGCGGAACGGCTCCAACGTGCAGGCCTTTATGGTATCCAGCTTGACCTGCAGGACGATGCGCCCGTTCGGCTGCGTGATCCGGGCGAGTTCCGCGAGCAGGCCGTTGATGTTCCTGACCCAATACGCCGCGTTGCAGTGGACGGTGCGGAACGAGTCGGTGGGCAGGGGGATGTGTTCGTTCCCGTCGTGGCGCATGAGCCTCTCGTACAACCCGAGCCGCGCGGCCTTGCTCAGCAGGTTTGATTTCAGATCCAAACCCGTGTCGATACGCAGTCGGGGGGTAGCCACGATGGTCGGTTCGTAGGACATTGCGGGGACGTCGAACATATCAGCGTGTTCGTCGCGCACGCGATCCAGCGCGCCGGCCGCTCCGAATACATCGAAGTCGGGATCGAACACGCCGCCGAGGTGTAGAAACGTGTGGATGCCGTCGCCGCAGGCTACGTCGATCGCCGGGGGCTCGAACGGGATTCGCTCGAGCGCATCGCTACGCAGTGTCATCCACAACGCGTTTTCCGGTCGAAGCCAGTACGCGTTGAGGTAACGGCGCAGTTTTTCCGGATCACGTCCGGCGTGCGGCGCGCGCTTGAGGTTTTCGGCGGGCGCGGTGGTCGGTGGCGTTGCGACGTCCAATACGTTTGTCAACAAACCACCTCCTGTGGCAGATGGGCGTCTACGTGAATCGTGTCGATGCGTGGTAGACACAGCGCGTTGTCCCCGGATCGCGCCCATCGCGCTGTTGTCGTAAACGCCTGCACGAAACCCGCGCGACGACACGCCTCGATCGTGCCGGCGTCGTGGCTTCCGTAGGGGTACGAGAACGGCCGGTCGGTGCATCCCAGGCCTTTTGATAGTGTTTGCGCGCATTGGATCATGTCCTCCTGTTGCGCCTGCTGATTCATTCGGGTGTAGGGCTCGTGGGCGAACCCATGCCCGCCGATCGTGTGTCCCTGCGCCTGCATCGCGGTCAGGTCGTCCCATGACACGTACCACGCGTTTCCCCACGTCGCGCGTGAGCCGACGTGCTGCTCAAAGAGTTTGCCGATCACGCGATTGCGAAGCGGTATCGGCAGTTGAAAAGTAAGCCAGGTCTTAAGCCGGGCTCGTTCGGGCGGTTCGTAGTGATAGGGGTTGTTCGCGGCGGGCGTGTGTGGGTCCATCGGCGGCGCGCTGCCATCCAATCCGCGAACCCACGCTGCGCCGTCCGGTTGATCCGCGACCGCTCGGCGCACCTCCTGTTCGAAGCGATCATCGCCCCATCGCGACAGCAACAGATGTATGGCGTGTGCGGTCAACAGGCCGCGCGCCGCGAGCACGGCGCCGGGTACGAAGAACGTGCCCCGCAGGCCGCGCGATTCCAACAGGGGGGCTACGTGGCGGGCGTGGTCGCTCAATCCGTCGTCGAATGTCAGAAGAAACGATTGGCGAGGCCACTTCACACGCCCCTGCGTGGCCGCGAAGAAGGTAGACCAATCGATCGGATCGAGCGAGGCGCAAAGCCGGTCAAGTTGAGCGGCGAGTTCGTTCAGAGAGAGCGCATGCACGCCGGAATGCGGTCCCTCATCACGCACACCGCTGCCGTGTCGAGGATCATGCACGTAGTGGTACATCACGATGAGGCATCGCGATGATTCGTCATCGGTGCCTGGCACGGACGAGATTCCGGGAATAGAGCAAGCTCTATTATTGTGTAGCGGTTGAATTACTCTTTCATCCGGCAAAACGACTCGATTCAGCGATACACGATATCAGAAAACATTATAGACTCCTTGCCACCGCTCTATCTATCGATTGGAGTGCGGGGCGACCTTCACCGGAAATGTGGGGGCCTTTACGCCCGCGCTGTTTCCTGTCGGTTGGGTCGCGCCGCCGGACGTGGATGGAAGCGGTGGATATCGTCGTTCATTGAGCAATGACGCACGATCTGTGCGGCGCCTGCATGGAACCGGTTAGACGCCGGCGGAACGTCGGCATGGTCGTTCGTTCGTTTGTCCGGCGGTCGGTCGTGGCTTGGGCGTAAACGATCCGCCTGTTCTTTCGGGAGTTTTGGCATGGATGCGCAGGATCGCCTGTCAGCGTTGCTACCCCGCCCGGTGCGGTTTGAGACGCATTCCGGTCTCTGCCCGGCTCATCGGGCTATTCGTTTGGACATCCGCGCGGACGATGACAGGATCGAGCGCGCTTGTCGGCGTTGGATCGATCGTTTGGTCCTACCGGGTGAGCAACCCTGCACCGCCCGATCGTCCGCGTCTACGAACGCAGCCCGTTCCTCGACGTTGGTGGTTCGGTGCGAGCAGGCGGCGGTTGTTCCGAATGGCCGGCAACAGGGGTATCGGCTGTCGATTACGCCGGATCGGGTGGAGGTTGCGGCACGCACGCCGGTCGGTTGTTTTTACGGACTGCAAACCCTTGAGCGACTGACCCGACACGCACGGGCGGACCTGCCCTGCTGCACCATCGAGGATGCACCGGATTTCGCCGGGCGCGGGCTGCTGCTGGACGTCACCCGCGGGCGCGTGCCGACGCTCGAGTGGTTGAAGGGGTTTGTCGATCGGCTCGCATCGCTCAAGGTCAACCAGCTTCAACTCTACATCGAGCACGCGTTTGCCTTTACCTTCGACCCGGATATCTGCGGTCACGAGAACGGATTGACGCCCGATGAGATTCGATCGCTCGATGGCTACTGCCGCGAACGGTTTATCGAACTCGTACCCGCCGTGGCGACGCTGGGGCACATGGGGCGCATCCTTTCGCTGCCGCGCTATCGCGCGCTCGCAGAAATCCCCCCGAATACATCGTGGGACGCGATGACCTGGCCCGAGCGCGTGCGCGGACTCACGCTCGACTGCGTGAACCCCGACGGGCATCGGCTGGTCGAGCGAATCTGGTCGGATGTGCTCGACGCCTTTTCGTCGCCGTCGGTGAACCTCTGCGGCGACGAGCCGTGGGACCTCGGACGCGGACGAAATACCGGTCGGTGGGATGAGCGCGGGCGCGGTATCGCCTACTTGGACCACATACGCCGGGTCCACGACTTTTGCACCTCGCGCGGTCGACGCAGCATGTTCTGGAGCGACGTGGTGACTCACTATCCCGACCTGTTTGACCGCGTGCCCCGCGACGCGACCGTGCTGCACTGGGGCTACGACGATCAGACGGACTACGCGGCTGCCGGCCGGTTCGTTGACGCCGGGCTGGCGACGTATGTGTGCCCGGGGACTTCCGGCTGGAAGCGGATTATCAATGCGATGGATCTTGCCGAGCGGAACATCGCCACGTTTGCGCGCATCGGGCGCGAGTGCGGCGCGACCGGGTTGCTCAATACGGATTGGGGCGACCATGGTCATTTCAACATGCCCGGGTGTTCATGGCACGGGATCGTCCTCGGCGCCTCACTGAGCTGGCGGGTCGATCATCCGACGGGAATTACATTCGATGAGTTATTCGTCCGGAGCGAATGGGGGTGCCGGGATGCCTCTGTCGTTCGTGCGCTGCGCGAGGCCTCGTCCATCGCTACGCGTTGTGAAACGTGGCGCATGTTGTGGACGCCGATCGAGCGGATCACAGGCGAGGGAGCCATCCCCGAGACCGACACCCTCTTGACCATGCGCCAGGCCGCGGAGTGCGCTCAACGACTCATCCGGTCATCCGTTGAGCAACCCAGTCTAGGGTGGGATTATCTCACCGAACTGGAGCTTGCTTGCCGTTTCAGCGCGCTGTGTGCGCGAAAACTCCTGGCCTGTCGGGGGCTTCTAGACGGGCGGGACGTCAGCGCAAGGGATGAGCTGGTGTTGGACTCTTGGTCATGCGACCTCGAGGCGTGTATGGCGGATTATGCAACAGCCTGGAATCGAACCGCCAAGCCGGCGGGGCTGTCGGACATCGAGAGCGCGCTCCGTGCAGCCGCGGCGGATGTACGCCGGACATTTCTCGCATGAACCTGGCTCCGTTCGATATGGTGGTGCTCGTCGCCTACTTCGCCCTGAGCGTCACCGTTGGCCTGTGGATTGGTCGCGGCGGACGCACGACCGACGAGTACTTTCTCGGCGGTCGACGGCAACACTGGCTCCTCGCGGGTATGTCGATCGTTGCCACCGAAGTCAGCGCTCTGACGGTGATCGGCGTGCCGGCTGACGCGTTTCGCGGCGACTGGACCTATCTTCAAATGTACGCCGGTTCGTTCGTGGGGCGACTGGTGATCGTGGGCGTGCTCCTTCCCGCGTTTTACGGCGGGTCGGTCACGACGGTCTACGAATACCTCGGTCAACGTTTCGGTCCCGCCACGCGTACGACCGCGTCGATCATGTTTCTTGCGTCGCGCGTCCTGGGTAGCGGTGTTCGTTTGCTGGTCGCGTCACTGGCGATTGCCGTGGTGTTCGACTGGCCTTTGTATTGGGTGATCGGCGCAACGGCTGCGATCGCCATCGCCTATACGACCGTCGGCGGCATCAAAGCCATCATGTGGACCGACGCAATACAAGCGATCGTGTTCATCGTCGGACCCATCGCGGTTCTGGTGTTCCTGTTGTGGTCGATCCCCGGAAGCTGGACCGAGACGCTCGCTAGGGCACGCGACGCGGGTAAGTTCCACGTCTTTACCTGGGACGGGGGCGCGAACAACGACAAGGCGTTTTGGGTGCTCACGATTCATTCGATCCTGATGAGCATGGCCGCGTTCGGGACGGATCAGGATTTGACCCAGCGCATGCTCACCTGTCGAAACCTGCGCGACGGTCAGCGGTCGCTTATCTTCAACGCGTTTGTCGGGCTACCCATCGTCTGCCTGTTTCTGCTCGTGGGCACGCTGCTGTTCGTGTATTACAACGCCTCCATCGGCGGCTCGATCCCCGACGACGTGCTCAACCACAAGGACCGTATCTTTCCCTTTTTCATCGCAACGGGTTTGCCGGATGGGTACGGGCTAAAGGGGCTGCTTGCAGCCGCGATTTTCGCGGCGTCGATGTCCAGCCTTTCGTCCGCGCTGGGGGCGTTGTCATCGACGGTTGTGACCGATCTATACCGGCCGCTGCGAGGCGGTGGTTCGGACCGCCATTACCTAGCCGTGGCCCGCATGGTGACGCTCGGTTCGGGGTTTCTTCTTGTGATAGTGGCCATCGCGTTCGCCGGCTACGACGCGTTGCTGTGGGAGGCGTTCAAGTGGGTAAGCCTTGTCTTCGGCGGGCTGCTCGGCGTGTTTCTTTTGGGTGTCACGACGCTGGCACGAGGACGAGACGGCGTCAATGTGTTCGGCATGGTCGCCTCGGCGGGGGTGTTGGTCGTGCTCAAACTCGTTCAGGAGCACGTGGGTACTGTCTACATCGCCTGGCCCTGGTGGATCGTCATCGGCACGGCGTTTACCTATGCAGTTGGGCTATGCACACGAACGCGAAAGGAATCTCTTGAACGGTAGGTTCCGTTTCGTTACCATGGAACTGCGCCTTGGGTGTCTCCGAAAAGATGTGGTCGGCGCCGGGAGGCGTGGATTCACCGGCACCCTAAATGGAGCTTGCTCAAGCCTTTTCCGTTATTGTGAATCGCTGCATCGAGTTGATGAGCCGGATGAACAACGATTTGACTGCCAAACAAGAAACAAGGCTCACTCTATGACGGCAACCTGGCTCAGTGTGATGATCTGCGTCTCGCTCGCGGGCGAGGCCGCTTCGCCGCAGTTGCTTCCCAAGACACCGGGGGATTGGCGCTTCGAGCGGATCGAATTTCCCCTCCCGTTTGCGCCGGGCTTGAAACATAAAGGTTTTGAGGAACTCGGGTTCGCGCCGGGGATGTTCAACACGAAGTCGGACACCTACTTCACGTATGTCTTTGCCTTCGCGCTGTACGATGACGTTTCGATCGACGCGGCGTTTCTCAAGAAGTTTTTGGAGACCTACTATCGCGGACTTTGTAAGGCGGTGGCTGAGGGTACTGATTTTGTGATCGACCCGTCGAAGATCGTGGCTGAAGTGCGCGAGGATCACTACGAATCGCCGGCCGCGCGCCACTTCACCGTGACCTTGCACAGCTACGATCCGTTCGTTACCGGGAAACCGTTAACGCTCCACCTGGAACTGCTGACGCATAGTAGCGACGTTGGAGGCCAAACCTCACAGTCGTCGTCGGACCGCAACCGCCGCGGAGCGGATGATCGTGAACCGGCACAGGTGAAGCGGGTCGAGCACCATATCTTCGCGGTCGTATCGCCGCAGTCGCTCGACGCGCCGGTGTGGACCATGCTGCGTGCGCTCAAGCGCGAATACCGATCGGCCCAGGTTTCGAGAAAGAAACCGGTCTCGCCTTGACCAACCCGCCGCGCCGAAACGGCAGTGGCAGAACCGGCCCAGCCAGTGTGCGCCCTCCGAGCCGTGTAACTAGCTTTATTATCTCCTAAAACCACGGCCTCTGGCCGTGGACCAGAAGAGGTTCGACC
>CAZWWW010000054.1:0-10903 GCA_964637715.1 uncultured Phycisphaeraceae bacterium
CCATCGGACAACTCCACCTTTCGGCTTGAGCAAACTTAGCGCTGCCATATTAGGACTACAAAGGGACAATCGTCGTCCCGGAGATTATCGAGAATCGTCGTTCTTAGACCAAAGTAAGTTATTGTATAGCGACTCAACCGCCTCAATCCCCCTTTCATGATAGGGGGACGCCTCGGACAGAACGCTACATGAAAACGGACTGTGCTGTAGTGTGTGAGGGCTATTTTTGGACAGGTGATGTAGTGTGTCGTCCCATTAGCAACGTGACGCTCTACCACTGAGCTACACCCGCAACGGGTCAGTTTCATGAGCGTATCTACGGGAGATTGGCTTGCCAACGGTCCCAACCGGAGTGTGATTGCAACGGATGTAATACCGTCCTTATCGGATCGCAGTCCATGTCTCGTTACGGCAACTCGGATAGACCTTTGGCTATGTCGCGTAGATCGAGATCCCCGTCGCCGTCGTAATCGCCGCAGCCACATCCACCGACGGCGTTGACGCCCGGGCCCGTTACGCATCCGTTCATCGCGAGCGCGTCCGCTCGCGTTGCGAACGTGTCACCGGTCAGGTCACCCGGTTGCACCGTCAGGGTCCAGCTCACCCAGGCGACGCCGGACGCGTTGGCCGCGCGAACCGTAATCGGATAGGGCGTTTCCGACGGAACCGCTTGATCCCACGTGACGGCTCCGGTTGCCGCATCAACGTTCATGCCCGGCGGACCGGATGCGAGGGTCCAACCCAGGATCGGTTCCATACAGGCGGACGACGTCAACCGCGGTCGCGGCCCGAAATAGCTTGCGTGGCAGGCCACGCGCTCATTGGCGATCGGCTCCATCTGCGGTGGAGATTGACTGACACCGATGAAGAACGTGCGTAACCCCTCACCGGCTTCGTTGGTCGCGAGAACGTTGACGGCGTACAGGAACGGCGAGGGCACGGGGTTGGGCCATAAGATCGCACCGGTGGTTGCGTTGATGCTCATACCCGGTGGTGCGCCGACCAAACTCCAGGTGATCGGCGCCATGTTAAGCGGTAGGGCGACGTCCGGCGGCGGCGCGGAAAAGGGCGATCCACACGGAACAGTGCGCTGCGGTATCACGTCGATCACCGGCGCACGCTGCAAGACGGTGAGCGGTTCGCAGTAAGTGGCGGTGTTGTTGTCCTCGAATTGCTCGACCACCTCGTTGAGATCATCGAGGATTGACCCGAGGTGATAGGTTCCAGCCGCCATGTCGTCAGGAAGATCGATGGCCACGTCAAACACGAATTGATCGCCTAGGGCAATGTCCCACGTGAGCGCGCCGAGGAACACATCACGCGTGTCGATATGCTCATCTTTCGAGAGATAAAACCCCTGTCTCACAAAGAACTCGTTGCTCGTACCCAGGTTTTCGATCACGCTCTGTGCAACCATTTCGTCACCCGGGTAGGCGGCGGAGGGGGTAATCGACAGTGGCTGCGTCTTGCCCGCCGTGGCGGTCGGGGCGTAGGAACCAACGGCAAGATCAACAAACCGGGGAAGTGCCGGTCCCGAATGGGGGTACAGTGAGCGCAGTCCGGCTCGATCGTCGGCGTGCAGCTCGACAATGTTCTGATCTCCGATCGGACCGCCGCCCGGGTAACGCGGGTTCATCGTCGCGGGAAACCACACCGTTCCCGGCGGTTCACTCCCGATGGGATCATGGCCCAAACCAAGGGCGTGCCCGAACTCGTGCAGCGCGATCAACACCAGCGCAAAGCCGTTGAAAGGCGTTGGTTGGGACACGACCTCGCAAGGCGGGTTTGGTTCAAACGTATAGCCGACACCGGACGGTAGATCACTGAACACGACGTCCATGTCGAACCAGGTCGGTCCGTCGTTGACGAGAAACGTCACGCCGAGCACGCCGGGATCGAGCTGGTCGCTCGGCACCGCGGCGGTGTCGTTGAAGCCGTCGAAGTGATCGATCGTTACGTCCTGATCGAGACGATTGACGGCGTATTGAAAACTTGTCGCGGGCACGATGTTCCAGAGTGATAGCGCCTGGATGATTACCGCTTCGGCGGCGCTGTCGGGCGGAAACGACGACGGCGAGAGATAGCGAACCGCCTGCCCGCCGGGCCACACGACCTTGCCCCCGTCAATGAGATAAATCGAAAACGCGTTCGTCCGGTGGTGCGACAGCAGGGCAAGCAGACAGCCGCTCAGCGCCATCATCACGCGGCGCGTACACGCATTGGAACGCAAACCGTTCATCGGTTTCGCCCCTTCGCGTGTGACACGGGGTGACGGCGCGTGACAGCGCGACCACGCGGGGCCTTCGCCGTGCGCATCGCCGATTCGCGCCGTTCTCTATCCGACGGCTTAATCGTCGTCGGTTTGAATACCGGCGGATGGGGTTGTCCTGCGGGTTGTACGAGGTCATACCGTCGGCTCGCCGCGAGGAGCGGTCGCAGGGCGGCGACGAATTCATCCACCGTCATGACACGCACCGATTGTTGCGCTCGTTGAAGCAACCGAACACGGTCTGTGCCCCTGAGCCGCTGCCCGGTGGCTGTGCGCTGTACGCCCGCCACGTCGACGACGCCGTTACGTCGTACCCTCACAACACCGCGACCGGACGCATCCATAACACGCGTGGCCGTCGGTTCACGTTCGTCGACGCGAAACGCGCCCTGCGTCAGGCCCACCACCGGGTAGGTCTTGTAGCGCGGCAGTAAGAACAGGATCCATCGATCCCCGGGGCGCAGCTCCGGTGCGCCGGCGATGCGCATCTGGATCGACCCCATTCGGCCACCCGGAACGACAAGCTCGAACGTCGACGGTGCGGCG
Source organism: uncultured Phycisphaeraceae bacterium (assembly GCA_964637715.1). Lineage (GTDB taxonomy): Bacteria > Planctomycetota > Phycisphaerae > UBA1845 > UBA1845 > CAZWWW01. Next base: position 2,816 of record CAZWWW010000054.1, read on the forward strand.
GTGTTGCCCCCCTTGAGGTAGGTGACGTTGGCAAGCGTGAGAACAGTTTCGATGCGCCGCGGGTTTTCCACCCAACGCGCCTTGGCCTTTTCGATGCGGGCATCGATCACTTGCGCGGCATAATCCGCTGCGGTTACGAGCGTCATGGGTTCGATCGTTGTCGCAGCCGCGCGCGGTCCCACAGCGGCGAGCCACGCGCAGCAAAACGCGATGACTACGCAAAACCGCCTGATCCGTTGATGCGCGTCGACTACCATGCGAACTCCTGAACGACCTCGTGCGGTGTCTCGTTCGTGCGCTATGGGTTCCCTCATAGCAGATTCAGCGTTGCGAAACGACCCCATTGTCATTCAGTCCTATCATATAGATTGAACGCATGGTTATCGAGAGAAAAGCGCCCCGGCGATGTTATCGCACGTCGTTCCAAGAGACACTGCGTGTCACCGGACGAAGCGTTGCGGGCGACCGTTTTATCGGAATTGGCGGGGTCGGATGACGACGCCGATTGTGGGGGAACAAATGCGGCTTGAGTAATCAAGGAATCCAACAGGAACCCGTGCAGCCGGTACTCGACTGCAACACGATCGATTCTCGTGCCGCTGCCCGTTCTTGACTGAAACGCAATCGAGTTTCGTGCAGCGGTCCGTCCTTGGCCCCCTCGGGTGTGTGACAGGATCGGCCGTCGTAAATAACGATAGGGCCGGTCGTTCTTTCGTTTCGGGGCGGAAGGTTGACCCGCTGTGCGCGAGGCGTCGGCGAGAGCGCGAAGTGGGGGGACGCGTTTGTTGGCGATGTACCAGTTTGCGGGCTACACTCTCACGCCATGATCGGTTTGGCTTTGGTTAGCATAGCAGCGGCGATGAGCGTCTCCTTCGTCGGAACCTATCTGGTTCGCGGTTGGGCACGGCGGCGCGGTTTTGTCGATACCCCCGCCGGACGCAAAGGTCATGCCCAACCCGTCGCGCTGGGGGGTGGGGTCGCCATCATGGTCGGGGTAGCCCTGCCGATACTGGTTGGTTCGATTGTGGTTTCGCTCATAGACCCCATGCGCCCCCCGGATTGGTTCCCCGCACCGCTTCGCGCCAACTTCGCCGGTTTGAGCGCACGTATTCCGTTATTGCTGGCCATAATGGGCGGTGCGTTCGCGCTGCATGTGGTTGGATTGATCGACGACGCGCGCCCGTTGAGTGTGCGAACCAAGTTCTTCGTGCAGTTCGTCGTAGCCCTGACCACCGCGTGGCTGATGGAGGTGCGTGCGGTCGAGATGCTTCCGGCGCCGCTGTCGATCGCGCTCACCGTGTTCTGGATCGTCTTGATTACCAACGCCTTCAATTTTCTGGACAACATGGACGGGCTCAGTGCGGGCGTCGGCGCGATCGCATCAATGATCTTCGCCCTGGCGGCCATCAAGGCGGGGCAGGTGTTCGTACCGACTCTGGCGTTCCTTTTGGTCGGCGCGCAGCTTGGTTTTCTCGCGTTCAACGTGTCACCGGCCAGTGTATTCATGGGGGACGCCGGGAGTCTGGTGATCGGCTATCTGTTGAGTGTCGTGACGATTCTCACGACGTTTCACGACCCGAGTATAAGCCTCAAACCGCTGGGCATTATTGTGCCGATCGTAGTATTGGCCGTGCCGCTGTATGACGTGACAAGCGTTGTCATTTATCGAATCCGACTTGGCGAGAGCCCGTTTCGCGGCGATCGACGCCACTTTTCGCATCGCCTTGTCAAGCGGGGTCTCTCGCCGCGCGGGGCGGTACTGACGATCTACCTCGCCACCGCGGCCACCGGCCTGCCCGCCGTCGCCCTGGCACGGGTCGATTGGGGCACGGCGATTCTGCTGCTGATTCAGTGTCTGTGTGTGGTCGTCATGATCGCGATCTTGGAGCACGCACCGAAATAGAGGCGAGAGCATTTCCCGTTTTTGTGCGCCGAGCCGCGGGCTTTAAGCCCGCGCGATCTTCCCGGTCTCGATGCCGGTTCGGGTGTCCAAGAATCGGCACATGAAAACGATAAATGCGCTAGGCTGCGACGCCACACTACCGGCTTGCCGTCGCGGTGTTGGTTCCGCGGCGCCCGCGGCGGGGTCGCCGACGGGTACTGTTCTTGCTTTCGAAACGCTGATGGTAATGACCGGTGTGACCGTTGGAACGAGAAGTCGTGCGTGCCTCGGCATCCGTTTTGACCACGGTCGCTTTCGGGGCGAGATACCCCGGGAGGTCTTCGGCGGGTTGCAGCGGCGTGCGAATCAATCGCTCGATCGCGCGCAGGCTGTCCCGGTCTTCGCTGCTGACAAAGGACAGCGCTGTTCCGGTCGCGCCCGCGCGGCCGGTTCGCCCGATACGGTGAACGTAGGTCTCGGGGTCGGCGGTCAGATCGTAGTTGATCACATGCGAGATGTCGTCAATGTCCAACCCGCGGGCGGCGATGTCGGTAGCTACAAGCACGGACGTATCGCCCGATCGGAATCCGGCGAGCGCGCGGGTGCGGGCGTTCTGGCTCTTGTTTCCGTGAATCGCAGCCGCTGATACGCCCGAGCGGGTCAGATGACGCACGACTCGATCCGCCCCGTATTTGGTGCGCGTGAACACCAGCGCCCGCGAGTAGGGTGTATGCTCCAGCACACTGGATAACAGGAGCGGTTTTTCCTTCTTTTCAACGCGATAGGCCCAGTGCTCGACAAGCTCCGTCGGCGACGACACCCGCGCAACCTCGACAGATGCCGGGTTGTTCAGAATGTCTTTCGCGAGGGATCGAATCGGGGCCGGTATCGTAGCTGACAAGAGCAAAGACTGACGCTGTTTGGGTACCCTGGCGAGGATCCGCCGGATGTCGGGTAGGAAACCCATATCCAACATGCGATCGGCTTCGTCCAGCACGAGGACCTCAACACGACTGAGATCGATAACCCCTTCCGACATGTGATCCAACAACCGACCCGGGGTGGCTACAAGGATGTCAACCCCGGCGCGAATCGCTCGCACCTGCGGGTTCTTGTTGACCCCGCCGTACACGACGGTGTGCCTCAATCGGCTGAAACGCCCGTAGGTCGAAAAACTATCCGCAATCTGTTGGGCCAACTCGCGCGTCGGCGCCAGCACGAGGGCACGAATGGACCGCGTCCGCGTGCGTCCGCGGTCACTCCGCGCCGGCGACGGGGCGGCGGACAAACCCTGCACAATTGGCAGGGCGAACGCCGCGGTCTTACCCGTTCCCGTCTGGGCGCACGCCAGAACGTCCCGACCGTCGAGAACCAACGGAATCACCTGGGCCTGAACCGGCGTCGGCGTCTCATAACCGGCGGTACGAACCGCCTCCAAGAGCGGCTTATGGAGCCGCAAATCTTCAAATCTCATACAAACATACTCTCTGGTGTATCTACAGGCGGGACGGGTCAAACGCGCGGTGCATCTGCCAAAGCCATCAATGCCTGGCTGGATTCAAGCCTTCAAGAAGTTGCTCCCACGGCTTGACTATCAAACACTGTAGCAGCCGGAGTCGGTTCTGTCAATGGTCAATTCAGCCCGGAGCTATTGCGGACCGATCACGTTTTACGCTGCGTGAGAACCGCAAGCGCTTTTTGGGGCCGTGACACTTTGGGCGGATTCAAGGTAGTTGGCGATGAATGCCCGTCCAGGTTTCGGCCCAAGAAGGCCTTTACCGACCCTGTGATGACCGATCAGCCGACGTACGTTTCCGGTTCGACAGGACGACCGTGCCCGCTGCAACCACAAGCGTCGAGGTAACCGCCATGCCCCACGCACTAAGAGCCGGAACCTGTTTTACATCGGCTGGGCAGACCTGATCACCCCCGGAGAGCGTAACACACTGTGGCCAACGTTCGGGTCGGTTTCCGATTTCCGTAACCCAGGTCTGTGCGGCCGGGTCGCCCGGCTCAATACGCACATTGAACGGTTCATCCTGCCAATCGAAATAAAGAATGGCCTTGATTTGCGGGTACGACGTAGCCAGTTGATCGAAGAACGTGCTTAGATATTGCGACCGATCTCCGCAGACGGGGAACCCTCCGGAGCTGCGGAGGACGCCGAACTCCAGGAGCATGATCGGCTTGTTCGGAGCCAGCGACAGGGCCGCATCTATGGAAAGTAACCCGGGGAAGGATTGGCATCCCATATCACCCAGTCCGGCATAGAAATTGAAGGCGTGCCAATCCACGTAGGCGTTGCCCACATAAAAATCGGAGTAGGTCCCCAGAACCGGCAGATCTTCTTCCAAACCCGCGCCCTGGACCCAGGTAATGTTGCTGGGCAAACCCATCGATGCGATCTCGTTTTCGATCACGTCGTGAATGTGACGGTGAAAGTCGATGTATCGCTCGATGCCGTCAAGTTTTGTGGGGTCGCCGTATTGTGTGAAATTCTCCGGTGGGTCCGTGCCTGTCGCCGCGCAGAAGTGAAATCCGGGAAGTGTGGTATCGCAGCCGAAGCGACAGCTTTGCCCATCCGCACCAAAGCCCGGCCACTGAATCTGTGGCTCCCGTTGATAGACCCAAAAAGTGGGCCAGCCTGATTGAGCGATGGTCCGCGCGATGGCGCGCAGTTCCGTATCCACCTTGCCGTTTATCAAACCATCGACGGTGAACGCAGCCGGACTGCCCGTACATGCTGAAGGCCAGGGCTCGATTCCCTGAAAGCTGATCAACCCCGCTTTTTGTTGCGCTGCTAAAACGGTCATATCAACGAACGGGCGCGCGTGAACCTCGTCGATTACCTGGCCATTGGAATCCAGGACCAACTCTGTGGATCGCACAAACGGGGTATCTATCAACGTCAAGCGCCTTCCGAGCGCCTGCTCCATCAAGTCAAACCCGCCGAAGAAATCGTACGAGCCAAAGTACACACCGCCCGAGGGATCGCCGACGATCTTCAAGGGTGATCCGTTGGATGTGCTGGACCCGGATGATGTGCCGCCGGCGACGGCAGAGGTACATCCACCGGCGAGGAGGCAAAGTGCCACGACGGTCAACCCGCTTACTACAACGGGCGCGAAGTCACGTTGGCGTTACTTGAACGAACCCATCTGTAGGTATGGTAACATTACTGTGATCGTCGGAACAACAACCGACACAATGTAAAAACCTCAGCAAAACAATTAAACGACCAATATCAGCAATTCGTTTATAAGGCATTTGAATACATGAACTTACGTTGTTCTCCAGGCAAAGGGGGATGTTGTCGTCAGTTGTCTTTGGGCGTTCAAGACGCTCCCCGGAGTTCATCGATCTTGGCGCCGATGTCGGATTCGCGCAGCAGCGATTCGCCTACCAGGATGGCGCAGGCTCCGGCCTGATGGACGCGCTCAACGTCAAGACGCGTCGACAAACCGCTTTCGGCTACGAACGCGCATCCGGTGGGAACGTACCGTGCAAGGCGAACCGTGGTTTCAACGTCCGTCCGTTGGACAGTCAAATCGCGGTTGTTGATTCCAAGCAGATACAACGGGTGCCCCGGCTGTTGCGCTGAGCAGTCCCGGTGAGGCTGACCATCCGCCGTCCCCTGCGCGGGCGGACCGAGTCGCTCCAAAAGACAAAGCAGGTTTTCCTCTGCATGCACTTCGATCAAACAAGTCATGCCCAGCGACTGCGCAACCGGTGCCAGATCGACGACGCGTTCGATCCCGATCGCCTCGACGATGAGCAGTATGGCATCGGCGCCCGCCGCTCGCGACTCATACGCCTGATATTCATCGATGATGAACTCCTTGCGTAGCACGGGCAGCGGAACAGCCTTTTTGACCAGTTCGATGAACGCCAATTGCCCGCCGAAATAGGTTTCATCGGTCAATACACTGATTGCCGCCGCGCCGTGCCGTGCGTAGACCTTCGCGAGCGCCGCGGGGTCAAAGTCCGGCCGGATCAGCCCGGCTGACGGCGACTTGCGTTTGATCTCCGCTATAAGCTGCGGACCGTTCGGCGACGCGGCGGTCACTGCGCTCAGAAAATCACGCGGCGGTGCGGCGGCGCGGGCGGTTCGGCGTACCGCGTCCCACGGCGTTTGGCGTTTCGCCCGATCCACCTCGTGGCGTTTGGTCTCTACGATGCGTTCCAATATAGTCATGCTCAATGATCATACGCCCCGACGGCTCCGTCGGAAACATACTGGCTGCGACAATCGGGCATGACGCCGCCCCGGTTTCCGTTCAAAATATCTTGTACGGCATGGATTGGTTGCTGGCGGTTGCGGGACTGGCCTTATTGGTGCTGTGGATGGCGGTGTGGATCGCACGCGGTCGGCGCGACCCGCTTGCCACCGCCCCTGCACGACCCAACCGCGTTCGTGAAGATGCTGTACTCATAACCTTTGGCGTATATCTGGTTGTCTCGTCCGCGTTGAGCGTGATCCCGGGCGCCGGTTCCGACGCTGCGGCTGACACATCCACCATCGGGGCGACAGCCATGATTCTATCCAGCGTCGCCCAAATCGCCGGTGCGATGGCCTGTCTCTTTGTGGCACGGTCGCGGTTTGATGGCGGCATACGGGCGTTTCTCTTTCACCGAATGCCCGCCCGTCACTACTTCAAAGCGTGGGGGCTCGCCACCCTTTTGGTCCTTGGATTGTGCCCGCTTATCGGCGAGGCGACGGTCGAGTTGATCAACACGTTCGCGCCGGGCTTTACACCGCCCGAACACCCAACCCTGCAAGCGCTCCGAAACGGTGCATCGCCACAGACGACCATTGCCCTGTGGATTGGTGCGGGTCTTGTCGCGCCCGTTGCGGAAGAGTTGTTCTTTCGAGGACTCATTCAGACGTGGCTTGTTCATCAACTCAAGAGGCGCTGGCTGGCGATTCTTACAACTTCGATAGTCTTCGGGCTGGTTCACATCGGACAACCCCAGGCTGTTCCGGCGCTTGTCGCGTTATCCATTATCCTTGGTTTTTTCTACGAGCGAACGGGCGCCGTGGCGATCCCGGTATTGATCCACGCCGCGTTCAACCTCAAGACGCTGACCTGGCACGCCCTGGGCGCGTTCGGCGGTTGATGGTGTTTCCGGTGAACCTCGTGCAGCGTCACAGCTTATTCTTAGGGTTCGTTGTGGGTGCCATGGGCAAGCAGCAGCTTGCCCGTGTTGTTCCGCGGGCAGTCACGGGCAAACAAGTTTGCCCATGCCACCCCAAAAACAAGACTAGAGCAAGCTCTATTGTTGTGTAGCGGTTTGATCATTGTTTCATCCGGTACATCTACTCGATACGGTGATACATAATAAAAGACAATGCTGTAGAATCCTTTCCACCTAGCGCGGCCATCGTGCGGCAGTACAAGCTGACAGGCGAGAAGTATGGGGCAAGAAATCGAAGCCAAGTTTCGGGTTGATACGCACGACAACGTGCGTGGTCGGCTTCAGACCAGTGGCGCGACGTTCATTGAACGCGTCCTCGAAACGAACCACCTGCTCGATCGCGCCGGTCACCTACTTCGAGACCAGGACTGCGGTCTGCGTGTACGCACGGCGATTCCCGATCCCGAAAGCGGAAACGATGCCGGGTTACAATCTTCGATCCGCCCGACCAGCTCGCCCGCTGCGTCAAGCCTGCCAGCGTTTGCCGCGGCGAGCCGTCGCACTACCCTCACCTTCAAAGGGCCGCGAAAACCAGGTCCGCTGAAATCGCGCGAGGAGATAGAAACGGAGGTCGCCGACGCCGACGCACTGCTGCTGGTACTCGAACGCCTCGGGTTTCAGCCCGTGCTCGTTTATCAAAAACGCCGTGAAAGCTGGGAACTCAACGGCTGTCGCATCGAGTTGGACCAGCCGCCGCACATCGGCCTGTTTGTCGAGATCGAAGGCCCCGACGAACGACGTATCCGCTACGTTCAGGCACGGCTCGAACTGTCGAACGATTGTCTGGTTCGTAAGTCCTACGCACACCTGCTCATGGATTATTGTCGAACCCACGCCATTCCCGTCGAGCGCATAGAGATCGAACGATAACGATCGCCGTCTTGACTAGTGCTTTGTCACACCTTGTTTCCCGGGTGGTATGGGCAAGCAGCAGCTTGCCCGTGTTGTTCCGGGCGGCAGTCACGGGCAAACAAGTTTGCCCATGCCACCCACAACGAACCCTAAGAATA
>CAZWWW010000055.1:0-10829 GCA_964637715.1 uncultured Phycisphaeraceae bacterium
CCTCCACAAAATAGTAGAAATACGCAGGACCGCTGCCCGATACCGCTGTGACGGCGTCCATGCGCGATTCGTCGGCGATAACGATGGATCGTCCCCCGGCATCGAAAATGCGCTGAGCGCGAAGCAGGTCAGCTTCTGTGGCGCGGCGACCCCGACACACACCGGCCATCCCGGCGCCGACGTGGATGGGCAGGTTGGGCATCGCGCGGACGACACGCACCTGGCGATCGGGGAACATGCCTTCAATGGCTCCGGTCGAAACACCGGCCATGATTGATACAATGAGGTGGTCCGGCGTGATAAGGTCGGCGAATGCGCGAACGACGTCGACAAACTGCTGCGGTTTGACCGCGAGAATAAGGATCGAGCTGTTGGTTACGACGTGCCGGTTGTCATCGGAAACCGCGATGCCGAACCGGCTTGAAAAGAGATTCCGGCGTGCCTCGACCGGGTCCGCGGCGATGATCCGGTCGTTGAACAACACCGTACCCCTGAGAATCCCGTGGACGATTCCTTCAGCGGCATTTCCGGCTCCCAATACACCGATCTCATACAGAAAGTTCATGGTTCCATCCAAAAGCAAGTTTGGGCTCGGCTACAGCAAGCGTTCTTTTTCCACAGCGATCGGACCCGCGCGTCGACCGTCTTGTAGACGCTATACGGTGCTGCGGAAACGCAGAACCGGTACCCGGGTCAGCACCCTGAAGAACCCGTGATCGAAATAACGACAGACAACGAAGCCGTACTGTTGCCGGTAAAGATTGTACCGGGCGCCTCGCGCACCCGCTACCTCGGTGAATGGCAGGGACGCGCCCGGATCGCCGTGGCGGCACCGCCGGAGAAGGGTAAGGCCAACAAGGCGGTGATCGCCTTTCTGGCGACGTGGCTTGGCGTTCGGCGCAGGGACATCACCGTGATGTCGGGACAGAGCTCACCGAAAAAAACAATCAGGATCGAAGGGATTCAACCCGACGCGGTGCGCGCCGCGTTCGAACCCGATCGATCTTGATTGCCTTGTCTCAACAGGTACAAGCGTACGGGCGGCTCCGCCCGGTCGCCGCCGCCTGAGTTATCCGCCGAATGAGAACGCGCCGGAAAGCTGCTCGTGGACTTCGATCGTATTGACCACGATCAGCGAACGGTTGATGACTTCTATTCGACCGCGACCGCCCGCCGGTCCCTGCCAGGATTCCGGGGCGATCACCAACTCAATCTCCGTCTTGAGTTTTTCAAGCCGGTCCTGTAGTTCTTGTTCAGCCTGCTCGCCACCCTGGGTACTGCCTTGGCTGCCGGCCCCCTGGAAGACCGACTGCCCGCCGCCGCCGCCGCCGCCGCTCGCCGCCGTACTCGTCTGCGACAGGTCGATAAGCGGCGCTTCCTCGCCGAAGTCCTCAACGCGGAACAGCAGGTCGGTTACGTCGTAGACCCGCATGTAAAGTTTTCGCCCGAAATCCTGCTTGGTGGAGATACGGATCGTGTTTCCAAAAGCGTGGTACGCGACCTGACCGTCGTCGGAAAGCAAATCGATCACTTCGTTCAGCACATCGGCTACGCGCGTGTTGAACAGCTTGAGCGTGATCAGTGATTCCTGGCTTACGTTTTCAACGCTCAAGGGCCCCCAGCGGGTGATGATGTTTACCTGTCCACCTCCCTCGTCACGGAGCCAGTCAATGACTTCTTCGAACGTCGTTTCAGACCAATCAACCGACTCGACGCGCTTGAACAACAACGCGGCTGCGGCGTTTTCGGCGGCACGCATCTGAATCGCCGACCCCTTTGAGGCAGCGATGCCGTCTGCATTCAGCGGCGACTGACCAAACGCCCCGTTCGCAGCCGCGACGGCGACCGCCATCCCCATGATCCAGGCAGGTTTCCTCATCGTACTGTCTCCCGTTGATCGGAGTGCTCTCGCTCGCGCCGCCGCACGGCGCGGCAAGCGGTTCATAGAGTCGGCAAAGGCCGGCAGCACGCTGTTAGCGCGCTACCCACCTTATTATTACCCATTAAGCCGACGTTGCCAAGTTCCCACGCATTTATTATTTGCGCCAAGCCCCCTGTATCCCAGCACATAACCAGCGAGGCGTTGTGCGTATTCCCACTCAATCGAAGGCGAATCCGACCCTCCTACGGGCGAAAGCCGCGTTTTTTCAGCGACACCGGTCCCGCTGCGCAGCGATTCGGCGATGGGCAGTAAGGCGTTCCGGCTGAGCGAAGCACAAAGCACATAGGTTTGTCGCCCCTCAAACCAAGCCAGTGTTGTATCGGGTGATTCGCTGAGCAAAAAATACTGATGTCCGCGATGATGTGCTTCGGAGGCTTCAAGACCGTGGACCTTATACATCGAAAACAGGGACAGCGTCACGGCATCACGGGGTGCGAAATAGAGCATATGGGCCACGGGAACGCCGGCGACCTTGCACCGCCGGGCACCGACAAACGAAAAGCCCTGCGATCGCAGGTCCGGCGCGAGCACCCTGAGTCCCAGCTCTTTACTCAACGTGGCTGCGATGCCCGGTAGATCATCGGGCAGGTCGCCGTCGCGGTGAAACACATGCTCTTCGCGGCTGCACCAGCGGTGCCGTTTCTGAACCGCCTGGAGGACGGGATTTTTCACATAGACGAACGTCGGCGGGCCCGTCGGGGTCGGACTCAGCATGTACCATCCCGCCAGGGTCAAAACGACGGCAACGGCGGCGGCGGCGGGGATCAAAACCAAACGGTTGCGGCGCAAGTATGATCGGACTGTGACCGGTGCGCCGGGCATTGACGTGGATCGCCTATCCGTTGGCTCAGCACTGACCAGGCGCTCGGATTCCGCCGCCAGAACCGACCGCACGAGCCTTCGAAGATGTTGGGGGGCGGTGTCCGTACCCAGAGAACACCGCAACGCGTCGCGCACGGACGTAATGTCGGTTACGAGCCGGCGGCAGGACGCACAGCGTTCGGCGTGCGTCACGCGCACGGGGTCGTCGGCGACTCCCGGGACGCCGTCCGCGAACTCATCCAGGCGGCTCTGAAACGCTTCACAGTCCATCAATCGTACCTCTCGGTCGACCACTTACGTTCACGGGCGTAGTTCCGGAGCTGAACGGCCATCAACCGCCGAGCGCGGTAAAGGCGACTCATAACGGTACCCAGCGCGCACCCGCAAATCTCCGCGATTTCCTTGTAGGAATAGCCTTCAATCGACCACAACAACAATACGGATCGATAGTCGGCGGGTAATCCATCAACCGCTGTTTTTATTTCCTGATCGAAGTGTTCCCAGTTCAGCGTTTCCAATCCCGGTTCCGTGCGGTTGTCCGACGTGGACGTGTCGGCGGCGCGATCCATATCAGATGGATCAAGCGTTATGGGGGCGCGCCGCTGCCGTCCCCTGACCGTGTAGAACGTATTGTGCAGGATCCTGAACAACCACGGTTTCGCGCCGTACGACCGTAGCTCGAATCCGCCAAAACCTTGAAACGCGCGAACAAACGTCTCCTGTACCAAATCCTCCGCTTCGGCGTCGGAACCCGCAAGGGCGCGCGCCAAGCGGTATACGGCGTCGAGATGCGGAAGCGCGATCGCTTCAAAACGTGCGCGCATGACCTCGCAGTCAGGCGCCCGGTCGACCTGGTCGGCGGACCGCTCTGGTTCACCACGCCCATGTAACACGGCAGGCTCCGGACCTATTCCCCAAGTTTTCGATGCGTTGCAAGCACGGCCCCCCGGGGCGTGACGCTGACGCATTATAGGAACCAATACCCGTGCGCCCAACCCCTGTCGACAAGGCGACTCCCTGCTCTCAAAGGGGCGCGGCGCTATTGACCAAGTCTCCCCGACGACATGAACGGGCGCACCATTCAGGCAAACGGTCGGCCTCACCGGACCCGTAACAGAGAGGCATGTAGAAAGGAGCGATAACTTCGTCGCTCAGACACCCGCAACGCCTCTACAAGCATACGACGCAAAAGGGTCGACTTCCGACGCCAACCTTGATATCGTCAATAGAGCGGTCTTGTGGGCCATGGCTGAATCCACACAGCGGGGATCATGGCGAAACGCCACCGGGGCCGCGCTGGGAGGGGAGGGTTTCGGGTGAAGAGCATCGGTGTGATTCCGCGCGCCGCGATCGCCGTAGTCGTTGCCTTCCAGGTGGCGACGGGTGCTGCGCATGCGCAGGACTGCGTCCCTCGTTGGGACGATACCCCTTCGTCGCCCGGTATGAACAGCCCGGTAAACGCGTTGGTCGCTCTGCACGATCCGAACGCCGACGAGGTTGTGGCCGGGGGTCGTTTCACGCAGGCGGGCGGTGTATCCGCGTCGAAAATCGCTGGTTGGAACGGCGTGGATTGGACCCCCCTTGGCGACGGTTTTGAGGGCGTGGGGCCTGTCGTACACGCGTTGGTTCCCTCGGTTCCACAGCTCGGGGGGTCGCTTTTTGCCGGCGGTCAATTCGCTGCGGTGGATGGCGTTGAGGCACGGAACGTCGCCCGGTGGGACGGTTCGTCGTGGTCCGCGCTGGGGAGCGGCGTGAACGGTCCGATCTTCGCGATGGCCATCCATAACGATGGATCGGGCCTCGCCTTGTTCGTCGGCGGTTCCTTCACCGAAGCGGGCGGGGTTCCGGCGAACAACGTGGCCGGGTGGGACGGTACGCAATGGTTCGCGCTGGGTTCGGGTACGAACGATCGCGTGTTTGCCATGACGGAATTCAACGATGCAACGGGATTGAAGCTCTTTGTGGGTGGTGATTTTACAGCCGCGGGCGGTCTTACCGCCCAACGGGTGGCGCGCTGGAACGGATCGGGATGGAGTACGGTCGGAGCCGGATTCAACAGTTCGGTGTTTGCACTTCGCACCTATGACGACGGGCAGGGTCCGGGCGGGACCCGTTTGTACGCGGGCGGCAATTTTACGCAAAACGGAGGATCGGGTGTCAACCGCGTGGCACGATGGGATGGAACCGTGTGGACCGGCGTCGGCACGGGCACGAATGCGACGGTACGGGCGATGACGACGTTCGACGATGGTACCGGGTCGGGACCGGCGTTGTATGTCGGCGGCAGCTTCACCGGCGCCGGCGGCCTCAGTGCGAGCCGCATCGCGCGATGGGATGGCGTAGCCTGGTCCGCGCTGGGGATGGGTGTGGACAACACCGTCTTTTCGCTTGTTGGTGCGCAGGGTGCGACCGACGTGGCGCCGGCACTGTATGTGGGCGGGAGCTTCTCGACCGCGGGAACGCTGACGGCGAACTTCGTCGCGCGCTGGGCAGGTTGCGTAGTCCTCCCGGCCGACATGAACGGCGATGGTCGCCTGAGCGTAGCGGACGTGCCATTGTTCACTTCTTGTTTGACGGGTCCGGGTGGCGGATTGAATATCCCATGCGCCGCCGCCGATACGGACAACGACGCGGATGCCGATCTGGCCGATTTCTCCCGTTTTGCGTTAGCCTTTATGGGTTCGTAATGCGCTTGTTCTGAAGGCCCCCACCGCAATGCGGGATCGAAGCGGAACTCGTTTTGTCATTGTGCCATTATCCGCTTTGTTCCCGGGCATGTGCGGGAGGCGTTCGTCGTCAGCGCCGCCTGCGTGGGGCACGTTCGTGCAAAATGGAGACACCCGCGGACCGTTGGTATTGGTTTACCGCCGCCCTCCTCACGCCCGTTCAACTAGAGCAAGCTCTGTTTTTGTGTAGCGGTCGAATCCCCGTTTCGCCCGGCGGATTGAGTCGATACGGCGATACACAATAAGGGAGAATGCTATAATCCGGTTACACAAGACGCGGTCCGTCCGATCGCTTGGCTAGGGGGATTCGTGCGCGGCGATCCACCTGCTGATTGTGCGGTGAAGCGGCTTCTATGCACCTTTTAGAGCATTTATCGTTTTCACATGCCGGTTCTTGGGCATCCGAATAGGCCTCGAGACCGGGCGGATCGCGCGGGCTGAAGCCCGCGGCTCGGTACGCATAAACGGGAAATGCTCTAGACGTTACATAGTCGTCTTCGTCGCTTTCTGGTAAGCTATACGGGCTTGGTTCGGATTGTTCTTCGTGCATCGTTGTGTCTGCCTGCAAGAGGGCAAGATGATGTCGTGAAAACAAAGCCGTTCAGTCAGGCATAAGGGGACCGTTGATACGACGGCGACTTCACACCTGATCCGAAAGCGTTAGTGCATAGAGGAGATTTGTTGTGACGCTCGTTATCAACCTGCTCATTTTGCTGATCCCTCTTCAGTTCGACCCGAACGTTGGTCCCGGGGACTCGTGTCCGGGAGCGGGCGATTGCTGCACGGGAAACGGAACCGTGGGCTGTTCGAATACCACGTGTTGCCAAACGGTATGTACCGCCAGACCCGATTGCTGCAGTATAGGCTGGTCGCTCGCCTGCGCCGACTTGGCCATGTCGTTGTGCGGCGGGTTGTGCGGCGCTTCGATTTGCCCCACCGGGGGGGACTGTTGCGCGATTGGTGAAAGCCCCGGCTGTCTGGACACAAGCTGCTGCGCGACCGTATGCGGCGTCAACGAATCGTGCTGTTTTGGTACGTGGGGCGCTGATTGCGTAAACCTGGCCGAGGCGCTCTGTGATCCGTTGTGTAACCGTGCGGGGGGCTGTCCCGGAACGGGCGACTGCTGCTTCGCCAATGGCACGTCCGGCTGTGATGATTCCGCCTGCTGCGAAACCGTCTGTGGGCTGGATTCCTTCTGCTGCGACGGCAAGTGGGATGACCTGTGCGCGCAGAAGGCCAATGATTTTTGTGGTGACGGGCTTGGATCGTTTTGCAAGTGGTGTCCGTCTGAGGGGAATTGTTGCGAAGGGCGCGGCACGCCGGGTTGCGATCGGCAGGCGTGTTGTGAACTGGTCTGCGCCGCAAGTAGCCGGTGTTGCACGACCTTTTGGGATTCGGGGTGTGCAAGCTTTGCCGCCAGGGAATGCGCGCCCACCGCGTGCGCGTGCCTGTTTTTTGGTGACGCCAACGACGATGGGCTGATCGACTTGCGCGACGCGGCTGACATGTTCACGTGTTTTACAGGACCGGCGGGCGGACCCATCGATGTACGTTGCGCGTGCGTCGACGACGACGGAGACGGGGACGTGGACCTGACTGACTATCAAAGCTTTGCATCTTTCTTCGTCGTTACGAACCGTTCCGCAGTGCCCGAAGGTAAGTGAGCGGTGGCGGTTCCCAAAAGTCAACGCACGCTGCTGCGCTAAAACAGACCCCGAACTGATCCCGGATTGGAAGGCGCCAGGTCATTGCACGGCCAACACGATCTTTCCGATCGGACCCGCCTTGAGCCGCTCGAAGGCGGTCAGGAGTTGAGGCATGGGGTAAACGCTGTCGACGCGCGGCGCAGCACCGAGACGGTGTAGCGACTCCACAATTTCTTTCCACGCGGCCTGTGCCCGGGGTGGGTCGTAATCGCCGACGTGAACGCCCCCGATGCGTATCCGCTTGAAGATGAGCTTGGCCGTGTTAAACGTCGGAACGGGACCGGCGAGCATGCCGATGACGCTCACGCATCCGCCGTGTCCAAGGCAATCAATCGCACGCGAGAACACCGCACCACCGAGTGTATCAATCACGAGCCTGACGCCGATGCGCTTTGTAAACTCTTTGACGCGGTCGCGCAGATCTTCGGCGTTGGTATCGACGATAAGATCGCAGCCTTCTTCCTCCAACACGGGTCTCTTTTGTGCTGATCGCGTCAGTCCGACTACGCGGTGTCCCCAGGCTTTGGCGAGATGGAGCGAGGCCATACCGACCCCGCCGGTCACGCCCGTGATCAACACGGTTGTCGGTTCCAGCGCCCCCCATTGCGTCAGGGCTTGATGGGCGGTTTCATAGACCAGTGCGGCCGAAGCTGCCTGTGCGTCCGTCCAGTCGTTGGGGGCAGGCGCTAGCTCGGCTGCGGGCACGACCACATAGTCCGCGAACGTGCCCGGTTGTTCCACGCCGGTTTCGCCGCGCAGAATGACAACCCGTTCCCCCGGTCGAGGATTGGATACACCGTCGCCGACGGCATCCACCGTTCCGCATCCGTCACGACCGAGTATGTGCGGCAGGGGCGGTCGCGCGGGATAAAGCTTTTCGGCCAGGAAACGATCCGCGGGATTGAGTGCGGCATGCGTCAAGCGTAGGCGCACCTCACCGGCTGTGGGCTCAGGGATGGGAACGCCGTCCGCGAGTGTAAGCGCCGAAAGACCGGAAAACTCGTTAAGCAGCCAGGCCCTCACGATAGGCCGCCTCCTTCCAAACGCCCCCCGGCGGGATCAACCGAAAACAAGTGTACGCCATCCGGGTCCACGGCGAAGCGCATCGAATCTCCAGGTTGGACCGTTTCGTGGGGTGTCATCCGGGCTATCAACGACTCGTTCCCAGCGGTTAAACCGTGGACATAGGTTCGATCGCCCAATGGTTCCACGACGCTGACGGAAACGGGAATCGAATGGTTATCACCGGCGGCGTCATCGCGCTCAAAGACCGGTTGAACATACTCCGACCGCACCCCCAGCCACACCTCCTGTGGGCACGCGCTGCTGCCAAGACCGCTTCTGCTGCCCGCCAGATGAATGCGCAGGTCGTTCTTGCCACAAAAGACAACGTCACCGCCGTCAGCGGTAAGTGTGCCTTGCAGAAAGCTCATGCCCGGTCGACCGATGAAACCCGCTACAAACCGGTTGGCGGGCCGGGTGTAGACATCGAGCGGGGTTCCGCATTGCTGAACGACCCCTTTGTCCATCACCACGAGTCGATCGCCGAGTGTCATGGCCTCTTCCTGATCGTGCGTCACGTGAATGATGGTGGCCGACAGACGGACGTGTAACGATTTAAGCTCGGTACGAAGCTGTGTTCGTAGCGCCACGTCGAGATTCGAGAGCGGCTCATCAAGCAAGAACGCTTTGGGTTCTCGAACCACCGCGCGACCCAGCGCGACGCGTTGCTGCTGACCGCCGGAGAGGGTGCCCGGTCTTCGATCGAGCAGGTCGGTCAATCCCAGCATCGTAGCTACACGCCGGACCTTGCTATCGATATCCGGTTTGGCAACGCGCCGCATCTTCAGTCCGAAGGCCAGGTTCTTGTAGACGGTCATGTGCGGGTACAACGCGTAGTTTTGAAAGACCATCGCGACGTCGCGGTCTCGCGGTGGGATGTCGTTGACTACGCGGTCGCCGATGTGAATCGTGCCCGCATCGGGCGATTCCAAACCCGCTATGAGTCGAAGTGTGGTTGTTTTCCCGCACCCCGACGGACCCACAAGAACGACGAGTTCGCGATCGGCTACGTTCAGGCAGAGCGAATCAACGGCGCGCACCCTGTTCGACTTCGTGCCGTATTCCTTAACCACGTGTTCCATGGAGACCAGGGCCATCGCGCACTCCAAAGCGTACCGGGTATTGGACCGCAACTCGCCCAAGAGTTCAAACAGGAAGTGACCCCGGTGTCGCCATCACGCAAGATCGATCGCGCGGCGCGCAGTCGTTCGTCTGCGCATTATGGTCGCTAACGCGCTCTCACGGATAGGTTATCCTGGACACGACGAACTTGGCGTAGTGTCCCTCGTAGGTTCTAACGAGATAGACGTGCCCTTCGATGCAGGGTTTCTTCGCCGTGGTATACCCGGAGGTTGTAGCTCTTCGAACGGATCGGAACGACACGGGGCCGGCATCATAAAACCCGTTACGCAGAGAACCTACGTAAGAGATGTCGAAAAGCAGTTTGCCGTCTTTCTGCCGGAACTCCAAGTCGCGTAGACTGTCTTTTTCGTAACCCTCAACACGCCCGTCTGAAAAGTCCAGCCCGCCCGCCCCATTCACCCACGCCAGGTGACCGGTTACCGTACCGCCCCTGTCAAAGCGCCTGCTGCCGTCGGGTTGATACGCAAACTCGATGTCAAGACGGGCGTTGCGACTGGCTAGCAGATTGAGCTGCTCGTGTTCACCGGGATCGAGAATCGTTTGGAAAAAGTCAGTGGCGAACCCTCGCTTGGACGCCCACAGTCGGTAGGTGCCGGGACTAAGGTCATGGAACGCATACCCGCCGTCCTTTTTCGTCAAGAGAAGTTGCTCCGGTTCACTGTTGCCCGTTTCGCTGCTGTACCCCAGTGATGCGCCCGGGTAACCGATACCGACCAGCGCGCCCGCCACGGGTGCATTATTGTCGTCGATGACATAACCGGTAATCGAGGCTCGCCGGTTGGGACTGACGGGTTTGAGCACGTATTCGAGGTAGGTGATCGCACCGGGTGACAGCGTGCCTTTGTCGTCGACCGGTTCATAATCAAACGCACGAATCACAACCACCGCTTCGTGCGACGCGTGCTGGGGCGGCAACGTCGTAATGAGAATGAACCAGCCCCCTTTGTAGACCCGCGCCACCCACGTTGCGCTTGTGTTAAGATTGATCTTCACGGCTTCGCCGTTGATGATCTGTTCGCCGTCGCCGAGTACCACCCGCCCCGCCACACACGTCCCCGCGTTGGCCCGCACCTTCTCGATCCTCTTATCGAGAATCTTCTGCAGCGATTGTGGAAAATCCTGATACCCGATACCGAACACCGACGTGCCCAGCGAAAGAACGGCCATCAGAGCCGACAACGATCCAATTCGTTGTGTGTGCTTGGTAGGTATCAGCGTACACCTCTTCACAAGAGAATCCAGACACAACCCGACCCACCACACACACCTTAATGTAACGAGTTGCGGTCTTCAAGCCCAGCAATGCGCCTGCCTTCGTGCGCCCGGCGCGGTCGAAGCTGCGACGAAGCGTTTTTCCGTCGAGGGCAATCAATGTGCCGCCGCTGGGCCGGGCCAGGCCTTGCATCCATTGTTGAAAGCAGTGTTCCA
>CAZWWW010000056.1:0-10767 GCA_964637715.1 uncultured Phycisphaeraceae bacterium
CAAAGAAGAGAATCTGCTGACCGACAAGGCCCGCGAAATCTGGCTTCAGTGGAAGGAATCCCACTCCGACGACGACGACTGGATCGCGCCGGAGATCGGCAGCGACGCGCGATCCGAAACCGCCGGCGCCGTCCCCCACCATTACGGGACCATCAACTGTTGTGCGGTGACCCGGTCGGGCGATTTGGGTGGCGTAACAACAACGAGCGGGTTGAGCTACAAGATTCCTGGTCGAGTCGGGGATTCGCCGATCATCGGCGCCGGTTTGTTCGTGGATAACCGGGTCGGCGCCGCCGGTGCGACGGGTCGCGGTGAGGCGGTCATCAAGATGTGCGGCGCGCATACGGTGGTTGAAGCTATGCGTCACGGCAAGGCGCCGGTCGACGCCTGTTTAGCAGCGTTGCGGCGCATTGTCAAAACAACGACGGAAAAGCGACTCAAACGCCCCGATGGTCGGCCCAACTTCGACGTGAAGTTCTACGCGCTCGCGAAGGACGGACGGTTCGGGTGCGCGGCCATCTGGTCGGGAGCGCATTTTGCCGTACATGCGGACGGGCGAAATCGCCTTGAAGAGGCCGCTTATCTCTTTGAGCTTTCCGGTTGATCCTGCCGGTTGACCGACACGAGTTGGGTGCTCGAATCAAACGGTGTGGGCACAGATTGCTGCGTGTTCGCGGAGCTCCTTCCTCAGATCTGCGCCCGTGAGAAAGCGGCCTGCTTCCTCACGGCAAGAGGCTGCCCCCTCGTCCCTGAGGCTTTGTTTGCTCATGCTCCTGCTCGCGCACGCGAAAGCTGGCCAATCGATCAGATCGTTTGTTGGCTTATAATACAGCCTCGCGTTTGGTGGTTTGCTGCCAGGCACCGCCTAGCTTGATCCCTTGGGGCTTCAGCCGCCGCCACCTCGGGTGAGAAGGAAGACGACAGCGGCACCCAGAACGACAATCCCACCAATGGTAGCCCAACTCATTCCGCACCTCGACAAAGGGTTGAATGTTGCCCCGCTCGTTTCATGGAGCGGATTGTACATGATCCCGACGCCCGCTCCTAATCCGGGTCCTGTTTTCATCTTGTCGGCTACTCTCCCGTCGCCCGATAAAGCATCTTTTGCGGTGCACGACGGCTGGTTAACTTAGTCTTTATTTGCTGGCCCGAGAATGATCCGCGTCTCGTGAACACCGCTCCGCGGCAGGTCGCCCGCTGCAGGCCGTTCAGATTCTTCCTCGCATCGGCTCGGAATTCGTGGTAGATTTTCGTTTCATCCATAAGGGATAGGGGTTATACTTATCGGTAGCAAATCTTTTGGTATTAGGGAAACGGGGTTTGGGTGGAGCACACGAATGATGCGGGGCAAGGGAATTATTGTAGGCGTTTCGTACGTCTTGTTGGGGGTTTGCGGAGCAACGTCGGCACGGGCGTGTACGATTGACGCCGATTGCGACGACGGCATTTTCTGCACGTTGGACCGCTGTTTCTTCGGTACCTGCGTCAACAGTTTCAACGACGGGCAGTGCAACGACGGGCTGTTTTGTACGGGGACGGAGTTTTGCGACGTCCAAGCGGACGCGTGCGCGTCGGGGCCGCCTCCTACTTGTGCGCCGGGGCTGTTTTGCAGCGCCGTGTTCGACAATTGTGTCCAGTGCGATACGAACGCGGATTGTGACGACGGGCTTTTTTGCAATGGGGTCGAGGTGTGCAACCTCGGTCTTTGCGGAGCCGGTTCGCCGGTCGATTGCAGCTTCCTCAACACGGAGTGTATCACCGGGTTGTGCGATGAGGTCATGGACGTCTGCGTGCAGGGCGCGCCGTGCGACGACGGAAACCTGTGCACCGACGATATATGCACGGTCGGAGTCGGCTGCACCAATCCGCTGAACTACCAGGTAGGCGTTGTGTGCTGTGACCCCGCCACGGGTGGAACCACCGTGATCGATGACGGTGACGCCTGTACCAGCGATGTTTGCAATGCGATTACGGGCAGTGTCACTCACCCCGTTATGAGTTGCAACGACGGCAACGCCTGTACGATCAACGACGTGTGCATCAACAACGGGGCGGGCTGCGCGGGTACGGACGTAAACACGCTCACGTGCAGCGGTGACGCAGATTGCCCGCTCGGAACGTGCGACACCGCGCTAGGGCGCTGTGACTGTATGGCCTGCACGAGTGCCGCGCAGTGCAACGACGGTATCGCCTGCACGCTCGACGAATGTACGAACAGCGTGTGCGTCCACACGGCGGATGACGCGGTGTGTGCGTCAGGCTTGTTCTGCGCTCAGCAGGTTTGTGATCGGGCGATTGGTTGTATTCTCACGCCGTTTTGTACGCCGCTGGATGGAAACCCGTGCCCCGATCCCGCCACCTGTAATGAAACGGCTGACGATTGCGGCGGGTGTGCGCCGCCTTCGGTGGCGGTCACGTCCCGCTACCTCTCGATCACGCCGCCCGCGGCGGGCTCAATACAAATGGCGCTCATGGTCAGGGGTGACTGCGCGGACGGTGCCGTGTCCTGTGTTGGGAAATACGTTGACTTTGACAGCCCGGTTGACCCCGGTGATCCAACCGTCGGGCGTTTGATCGCGACGCCCGTATTTCGTACGGCCGCTGCCTGGGGAACGGTGGATGTGCGCGGCGCCGAGATTTTGCCGAACACGGTGTACCGCATCCATGCTGAATGCAATCCGGGTGGGGTTCAATCAGCCGGGGTTGCGGTGACCACATGGGTTTACGGAGATACGGACGGCAGCGGACGGACGAACTTCACGGACATATCACGAGTTGTTGTCGGGTTTCAGGGAGGATTCTCCGGTTCGTTGACGCGAGAAGAAACCGATCTCATCGGTACGAGTTGTCCGCCGAATCGCACTATCAACTTTCAGGACATTACCGATGACGTCAACGCGTTTCAGGCCAACAGCTCAACCTGTCCCGCACCGTGTCCGTGATGACCGAGCACTCCGCCTACCAGCAGAAGCTCATTCAGCGGTACTATGACCACCGCGACGGTATCTTGCTTACGCGTCTTGAAGAGTTGATCGGTGCGTTGTATCTCGCGGACTCAGACCGCAAGGCTGAACAGGGCTGGAAGCGAGTCGACAAAGCGCTCGTGGGGCTGAAAATACCTAACGCGCTTCGGGCGAAACTCCTGGCCGGGCGCGACGTTGAATCGCTGGCCCGTCATGTTCGGCTCTGGTTGGACGAAGCGAAGCGATCATCGAAACCCCGATGATTCGTCCGGGAAAACCCCGCTCCAGCGGCCATGCGAGGACGTCAACGCGCTTCGTGTTCAGGTGCTCCGGCAGCCCGAAGAAGAACAAGTGACACGGGCGTTAAGCCGGTGTTGTTGCCGGCAGGATTCCGGCCCCTCCACATCCTGTTCACAGCCGGAATGGGGACGGCGCACTACCGTACAATGAAAGCGCTTCGTGGTCGGGTTCAGACGCCCGGTCCGGGCGCGGAACCGACCGGATGAACATCTTCGGTGCCAAGCTACAGCATTCTCTGTTATTGCGTATTGCCGCATCGTGGCAGTTCTCACCGGACTAAACGGTGACTCGACCGCTACACAACAATAGAGCTTGCCCTAATCCAGCAGCAGCATCGCCGGGTGTTCGAGGTACATCTTTATCTCACTGGTGAACCGCGCCGCATTGGCTCCATCTGTGGCGCGGTGGTCGAAGGAGAGGTTCATCGTCATCATCATGGCGGGTACGATCTGATCGTTCTTGACCACGGGCATCTTGCGTGCGCGCCCGAGTCCCAGGATGGCCACTTCCGGGTAATTGATGATCGGCGTGCTAAAGGTGCCGCCGAGTGCGCCTACGTTGGTGATCGTAAACGTCCCGCCGCGCAAATCCTCGATCTCGAACTTATTCGCGCGAATTCGATCGGCGATCGAACGCAGTTCCCCGGCGATACCGCGCATGGTCAGCGTGTCCGCGTTGCGGATCACCGGCACGATCAACCCGCGTTCGGAATCAACCGCGATGCCCATGTTAATGTAGTCTTTGTAGATGATCTGGGCGTTATCCTGATCGAAACTCGCGTTGAAGATGCGGTGGCTGCGCAAAGCGACGCACGTTGCGCGGATGACGAAGGCCATGACCGTCAGCTTCGGATCGCCGCCGGTCAGCTCGTTGACCTCGCGGCGCGTCCGTTCGAGATCGGTGATATCGGCTTCGTCGCCGTGCGTTACATGTACCGCGGTAAACGCCGACCGACCCATCTGGTTGGCGATCGTTTTGCGAATCTGCGAGAGTTTTTCTTTGCGGATCGATCCCCATTTGTCGACGTCGGGTACGCCGGGCAGGGGGCCTGTCGGTTGAGTCGAGCGCCGAACAGTGGTCGACGCACCGCCGCTACCCGAACCGGTGTCCGGGTCCTGTGCGGCACGCTCCACGTCCTCTTTGGTAACGCGTCCGCCGGGACCTGACCCCTGAATGCTATCCAGATCGACGCCGAGCTCACGGGCGAGCTTGCGGACGACGGGCGCGGCGGCTGCGGTCGTTTTGTGCGATGCGGACGATACCGTTGGCGTGCGTACCGGAGCCGGTTCGGGTGCGGTCGGCGACGGCGCGGCGGCAGGGGGGGCGCCGGCGGGGCGTTCCGCTTGACCGTTGCCACCCACCTCATCGAACGTGACCACCACGGTGCCCACGTTGATCGTGTCGCCCTCGTGAACATGAACCATTTTGGCGATGCCGGCGTAGGGCGAGGGAATCTCCACGGCGGCTTTGTCCGTCTCGACCTCCATTAACGATTGATCCTCGGCGATACGGTCACCCTGTTGAATGAGGACACGAATAACCTGCGCTTCCGTAATGCCTTCGCCTAAGTCGGGCAACAAGAACTCCCTGGGCATGATCGTAACTCTCTCCAGACTGCTATTATCAATACGTCCGGCCGCGGATTTGGACGGCGGGTTACGGACACTCGCTTTCAACGAAATCGGTCGCAGGTCGCCTGCACCACGCGTCAATCCTATGCGGGTAGCATCACAGCCGTCCACCGTTGCAGCGGAACCGTTCTAAAACGCAAGCACGTCCCGGGCGGCGTGACCAATACGCTCGGCGCTGGGCAAATACTCCCGCTCGCGCGAAAAGTACGGAAACTGTATGTCGAAACCACCGAGTCGCTTAATCGGCGCCTCCAAGTGCATCAGGCAGTTCTCGACGATGCGCGCCACGACCTCGGCGCCGACACCGCACGTTCGAGGGGCTTCGTGGATCACAACGCATCGTCCGGTTTTGGATACCGATCGGACGATGGTTTCGGTGTCCATCGGCGAGATACTCAACAGATCCACCACTTCCGCCTTGACGCCATCCGCCTCGGCCAGGTTGTCGGCGGCTTCGAGCGTGGGGCGCATCATGGCCCCGTAGGCGATGAGGGTGATGTCGCCCCCTTCGCGCACGACCTGGGCCTTACCGATCGGGAACACTTCGGGTTCGTCCGGTACGTCTTCCTTGAACGCGCGATAGCTCGCCTTCGGTTCAAAGAAGATTACGGGGTCGGGGCTGAGAATACAGGAACGCAGCAGCGACCGCGCGTTGCGCGGTCCGGAGCAGATTACCATCTGCAGACCGGGCGTGTGGGCGTAGTAGGCCTCGCGACTTTCGCTGTGGTGCTCAACCGCGCGAATGCCGCCGCCGTAGGGCATGCGCATTACGATGGGCATGGCGAAGCGGCCCTGTGTGCGATTGCGAAAGCGCGAGACGTGCTGTTCAACCTGGTGGAACCCCTGGTAGAAAAAACCGGAGAACTGCATCTCGCACACCGGCAGCAATCCGTACAGCGCCATACCGACCGCTCCGCCGACAATGGCCGCTTCGGCGAGCGGGGTGTCGATTACGCGCTTCGGGCCGTGTTTTTTCAGCAGGTTGGCGGTGACGCGAAACACGCCCTCGTCCTGACCCACGTCCTCACCGAGCACAACCACCCGGTCATCCTCGCGCAGGCATTCATCCATCGCGAGATTCAACGCGCCTACCATATTCATCAGTGCCATGCGTTGGTTCCTGATTCGCCCGTGTTTCGGGCCGTTACCCGTACGCCCATTCGTTTTTACTTCAGCCACCAGCCCCGCGGGTCATAGTCTTATGTTTTCAATAAGCCCTCTCGTTCGAGAGCCGCACGATACTCTTCCCGCTGCGCCACCAACTCCGCCGGCCATTCGGCGTAGGTGTGTGTGAAACAATCCAACGGATCGACCTCACGCGTCGCCTCATAACGATCCACCGCTGCCGCGACGTCGGCTAGGACGTCCTTCTCAACCTCGTCGATAAGTTTCTTGTCCAGCACGCCGCGCTGAACCAGGTATTTCTGGTACCGCTGTATCGGGTCGCGCTTCTCCCATTGTTTGACCTCGTCCTCGGAGCGGTACTTGGTTGGATCGTCCGCGGTGGTATGGACGGTCATGCGATAAGTGACCGCCTCGATCAAGGACGGACCGTTGCCTTTTTTCGCCCGATCCACGGCCTCACTCGTTCCGACGTAAACAGCCAGTGCGTCGTTGCCGTCGAGTTGCAACCCGTCGAACCCGTAGGCGATTGCTTTCTGCGCAATGGTCTCGCAGGCGGTTTGTTTGTGGCGCGGCAGCGAGATGGCCCAGTGGTTGTTTTGAACCAAAAACACAACGGCCAGCCCGAAAGCACCCGCGAAATTCATCGCCTCGTGGAAGTCGCCTTCGCTTGTTCCCCCGTCACCGCAATAACAGAGCACCGCACGCTTGTCATCGCGAAGCTTCATCGCCCAGGCTATGCCCATGGCGTGGAGGCACTGTGTGGCGATCGGCACCGCGATCGGGGTATCATTAACGCCGTCCGGCGGGCGGCACCCTTCTTCATACCCACCCCAGAACTTGAGTACCGTTTCCAATGGCCAGCCGCGATGGTGGAACGATCCCGGCTCGCGGTAGGCGTGGACCACCCAATCCTCAGGATCCATGACGAGGGTAGCGGCACAGTGCGCTGCCTCTTGACCCCGGCAAGGTCCATAGGTGCCGATACGCCCCTGTCGCTGCATGTTGATACTACGTTCGTCGATCCGGCGGGCGGTGAGCATGAGGCGATACAGATAGATGGACTTGTCGGCGTCGAGCTTGGGATCGAGCGCTTCGTCCACCTCCCCCTTCTCGTCAAGGATGGACAGGTATTCAACCTTTTCTTTGATCTTGAGTTTTTTTCGCGGCACCTTGGAATACCTCGCGGATGATGTTCTGGAACCACTTCGGGTTCGACCGGTCTTATGTCCGTGAAACGGCGGATCATTGAGCCGATGCGCCCAAACCTCTGGCAATTCTAGCGCCAGATGGGCACGCGTGGGCGGTTGCACCTGGCCAACCAGCCATGTGGTCGGGTATTGACCCGACGTCTTGCAACCTCCATCCTCCCCCGACGCACTAAGGCGTAGGGCAATGGCCATCCGTCCCGTCGGCCTTTACCCGTTGTGTGGGGTCGGCGACCCAGCTCCTATGCTACCGCCGAGTCGGTTTTCGTGCAGCAGGGCGGCCTTCCGGTCCTCCCACCGTACCGGAGAGGTCCTAAGGGCCCGATCCGCCACGCAATAGCCTGATTCGCCGTAATCTGCTCCCAACCCTTAACGTCCGATGGGAGGGCATTGTACACGATCCTGCGGCGGTGGGTAGTATGAGCGAAGTCCGGGCGGTGGGGTGTTACATCGCTGAGCCGCCTACCGATTCGCAGGGCCCGCGATACGCGCGATCCACGCCAACAACACCGCGGTCAAAACGCCCGCTCCAACAAGGATCAAGCTCAGCGCCGCGAGCAATCCGTCCTCAAACCTGTGAAATTTCTCGATGATAACTAAGGCGATCGGGCTGAAATCCGGCACCCGCAATAACGAGGACGTAGCGATATCGCCCATCGAGAGCACGGCGATAAGGACCCCCGCGCCGACAAAGATCGGTGATCCGGTCGCAAGATCAACATGTACGAAGACGTCGCCGGGAGACGCGCCGTCCACGCGCGCCTGGTCCGACAAATGCCTCGGCGTCATCCGCCGCGCCAACAGCGCCGCAACGATGCCGATCCAACCAAACCGGGCTATGTTTCCGATCGCGATCGCGGGCCAATGGTCCAGCAGAGCGCCGAGCCTCGGACCGTTGAACGCCGCGATTACCGACACGCCGATGATCGCACCCGGAAGTACGCCAAGCGCCAGCGCCCACCCGAGGCACAGGCGCTCGGTTCGTTTTGATGCGCTGACCGCCACGCCCATGACAACCGCCAACGCGCCTGTGGTCAGCGCCACCAAACAAGTGGCCACCATGTCGCCACCGTAGGTACGCACCGCGGTGGCCATCATTCGTACGTTTCCGAGTCGCATCGCGAGCCCGATCATTGGTACGACCCACGCCGGCACGAAGAGTACGGCCACGAACCAAAGGGATCGTATGCGTGCTCCAACTGAACCCCGGACCATCTCGTCAAAGCGAGCGTCCGTTTCCAGTCGCCTCCAGCTTATCAACAAAGCCGCGAGCGCCGCCAGCGTGACAGCCACGGGTAACAGCGCGGGTCGAACCGCGTCGAAGGTGTTGGCTGTGCTCGCGGCAATCCCCAGCAACTCCGTGGCGTATACGGACAATCCGCACGCATGGGGCACGGTGTATTCGTTCAAAAGAAAAGTGAAAACAACGAGAAGGCTGAGCGTGAGATGGCCCCGCAGCGCGGGCAAGGCCGTCGACCGGAACGCCCGCCATGTTTCCGTCTCAAGTGTCGCGGCGAGGAACGGATCCCTTGCGACCCGAGACCACCCGGAGTCGAGCAGCAGCATCGGAATCGGCCAGATCCACAGTGCCCAAATGGCGACGCAACGAACCTCGCCGCCGATCCCGCGGGGCACGATCGCCGACCACCCGAAGACATAGGCCATCGGCGGGCAGGTCAACAGCGCCGCGAGAATGCCGAACAACAACCCGCTGCGCCGTCCGTTACCAAAACGGGCAAGCATGTATACCGCGCCAATAGCAAACGCGTGCGCGACAAGGGTAGCGGCCACGCTGAGTTCGATCGACCGCCACAACAACCGCAGCGGTCTGCCTGCGATTGCCACAAGCCCATCGGCTGAAAACCCCTGGGTAACGCAGTGGATCACCAGCGCTACCGTGGGCCAGACGATACACCCGGCAAACAGACACACACCAAGCAGAATCACCGCGCCAAAGATCATCCTCGCGCCGACGGGTCGACGGATCACCCGCTTCATCGGATGAGAATCTCGCGTGTGGCCTTGACTGCTTCATCCATCGAATCGGCGATGGCATTGAAGCTCAATGGTGTTGATGTCGGCCAGTGTATGCCCAGTTCATCCCGAAGCACCGCGCGTACCGGCACGTTGCGGGAGGTGCTCTTAGCCAGGAGTCGTTCCACGTCGGCGGAGACGAGGTAGTCGACCAATTCGCGTGCCCGGTCGGTGTTCGGTCCTCCTTTGATGATCGCCACGGAACAGGGAATCAGCAGGATACCGTTGCCCATGTCGAGGTAACGAAGATCGAGCGACGCGCCGGTTCGCCGCGCACTCCACACGTCGTCGGAATCCGTCATCGCATAAGCGACGCGTCCGTTCATCAACGCGCGCACGGATGCGCTGTTTCCGTCAACGATCAACGCGCCGTTGTCTCGAAGGGCCGTTAGAAACGCCCGGGCTCGCACAGTACCCCACAGCGCGAACATGGCTGCAGCGTGACCGCGCGTCGTACCGAACAACGGGTTGGCCATAGCGGTCCGCGAGGCAAATCGCGCCGCGGCGAGCTCCTCCCACCGGTGCGGAACCGACGTGGCGGCCGTGCGCGACGGATCAAACGCGAGCACGCGTGCCCGCGCCGCGAACGCCGTCCAGCGGTGCCGCGCGTCCCGGAATCGCTCGGGGATATCCGCGGCGGTCGGCGGATCGTATGCTTCGAGCAAACCCCGTCGCGCGAGCAGGATCGTATTGAATACCTCGCTCGAGAAAAAAACACTACCCCGTGGTCGCCCCGATTCCGCCTCGGCCATGATTCGCTGGACAAGACCGGTGGTCTTTCCCGCTTCGGAATCGAACACGACGTCGATACGCCGGCCGGTGTTCTTCTCGTAGGTGTTTAGTATCGGTCGAGCGAACGCTTCGTCCACGCTGCAATAGACAGTGATCCGAGCCAATGACGGGTCGGACTGACCGCTCGGTGTACACCCTGAACAAACGGAAAAAAGGGTGATCCACAAGACGCAACGGGGGGGGGCTGCCCGTGGCCCGACACAGGTGATTCGTCGGGTGGTATAGGCGAATCGTTGCTTGCCTGAGCGGGCGACCGAAAGAGCAAGGGCAAACAACTTCGTCCATCCTACCCGATACTGTGTAACATATGACGTGTACGCCTGAGCGAGGACTATCAGGTATGCGGCGGCGTCCGAAAGTCGAGCGAAAAAAGGCACGCTCCATCCCACCGCGCAGACCCACACCCTCCATTCGTAAAGAAACCGCGCGGCGCGCAGGATACGGGCGGTTGGCGCGGCGTCATGAAACGCTACATTACCGCCTACGGCACCCGACCGCCAGTTGACGCTAAAGATGTCAAAACGGTCAAAACAAAGCCCCCATCGTCTAGTGGCCTAGGACACCGGCTTTTCATGCCGGCGACAGGGGTTCGAGTCCCCTTGGGGGTGGTTGCGACGGGTTGAGCGGCCTTGCACGTCTATGCGCTCTGGTGCTCCCTGTTTCATCGTAAGTGCCTGTCTTTCCAAGAGGTTGTCGATTGTCCGGCTTCGGTGTTTT
>CAZWWW010000057.1:0-10717 GCA_964637715.1 uncultured Phycisphaeraceae bacterium
TACGTCATCGGCGAACACTTCCGGGTTTCGACGCCGGTTCTCTGCGATGAGGTTCAATGTTTCTCGAGCTTTCTTGGCCGCATCATCCACCTCGAACTCAATGATGGGGCACTGGCGGATGGACATCTCTCCGGCCACGATACGCTGAAGAAACCCCCGCGCGTGTCGAATCGCTCGAAGCGTGCGCCGCTCCGCGGCGTCACCGCCCGGAATGGCCAGGTAGATGCGCGCAATCTCCAGATCGCCTACCATTTCCACGCGGGTGATGGTCGTTAAAGGCTCGACGCGCGGATCATTCAGCCGGCGCACCATCGCCTCACTCACGATCTCTCGCACCACGCTGGCTACACGTTCCCGTCGATGAGATTTCATGGATTTCGACACCACCCGCAGGCCGCGTGCGGCCGTTAAAACTGATCACCGCCGTTACGCCGGTCTTGGCATGACAACCACAAGACCGGGCACTAGAAACGGGCCTATCAAAAAAAAGTACGATCGTAGCCAATCAGCGTCAGCGTTGCCGTACCACGAATGAGATCGACGATTTTGTCGAATTGCGCGTGTACGGGTCGTGCGCTCTCAGCCACCATCGCCACACCCAACCGGCACCGCCTCATTCGATCCGCGTGGTCAATCTCCGACACCGACACATTAAAACGATGTCGCAGACGGTCCTTCAATCCCTTGATAACCCGCCGCTTGTCTTTGAGGCTGTGCGCCTCCAATACCGCCAGGTCGACATCGAGCACGGCGACGATCATTGGCGCGCTTCGCGCACGACGCGCGTGAAGAACGCACCGTCATCAATCCCGATACGAAACAGACGCGTCGCCCCGTCCGGTGTAACATACGTAATCACGCCCATCCGATGCAGCGCCTCAACAATCAAACGCCGATCCATCGTCAGCACGCCGTAATACGCCAACTCGTTGAAAACAACCTCTTCGTCAAAGTTGTACCGCTGCTCCTTCGGGGCGTAGTTGGCCACGAGCGGTTCGATTGTAAAACCAACCCCCGACGCGCGGAGAATGCGCGGAAGGAATAAAGCTTGAACGCCCTTCGACCGATCATGGCGGACCGTCGCGTGGTACTGGCGAACCAGATAAATCTGTTCCTCCGTCGTATAAACGAAGGCGTCCACCGCGTCGTCCGGAATGAAATACGCCTCGAGCAGACGCCGGCGCTCGGCGTCGGTCGCCTTTTCGATCGACCGGCGAAACGTCCAGTAATCGGCGTATTTGCTTAGGCGCTTGTCGTGCCACGGCAACGTCACTTCAACGACGTAGTCACCGTCCGGAAGACGCGACACCGCACCGTCCGTTTGAATCTGACGAACACCTTGCAGCGACCCGATGCGCCCCGTCGTGGGCGCCCGCGACGCCTCAATCACATAGGCGGTCGCACCGGTTGGAATCGACGCGATATACAGCCCCGCAATCCGCGCGTTACCCACCAGACCCGCCGTGCGGCGCCCCTCGTGCCGACGCCGCGTAGTCTCCGCGGGGGGTGGCGGTTTCTTCGTGTTGGACCCACTGAACAGCGCGATCGGCTTTTCGCCCCGAACAAGCGGCATCACCGCTTTTTGCACGACCAGATACACGATGATGACCAGCCCCGCGAGGTAACACAGCTTCAGCACAACCGCGAAGGGATCAAATCCGCCGCGGGGACCGGCGGTCCGCGCCCCGCGCTTGCGTTTTCGTTTTCGCGGCCGGCGAGCACTCTTATCCGTCTCACCGGTTTCCTCAATCTCTCGAAAGAGGAAATCCAGATCGGAGTCGACGTTGTCGGGAACCGGTGCGTTGCGTCCACAGTACGAACACCGAACAACACCGCCCGCGTCTTCATCGCGTGCGCGAACCGTGTGACCGCATTCCGCTTTGAATTCGATCATGAGTTGTTGCCGAGCTCGTCTCCCCGCCACATGACTCGATCGCCCCACCCGGCATCCGAGGGAGCACCCCGGGAACCTCCGGCGCGGCGCTACAAGGACCGCGGGATCTTGAGCACCTCGTACAGTTCGATCCGATCACCCACGTGCAGGTCGTCAAACGCCTCCAACCGGATGCCGCATTCCATATTGGCTCGAACCGTACGAACGTCATCCTTGAAGTGCTTGAGCGACGCCAGCTTGCACCCCTCCCGGACCACGACACCGTCGCGAACAATCTTGGCAAGGTGATTTCGATCGACGGTACCACTCGTCACGTAGCAACCCGCAATCATCCCGATCTTGGTCATGCGGAACACCTGCCGCACTTCCGCCGTCGCCCGCGCCTCGATCCGCTCTTCCGGCGCGAGCAATCCGGACAACGCCTTGCGTATATCGTCGCACACATCGTAAATGACGCGATAGGGACGAATGTCCACGCCGAGTTGGTCCGCCAGACGCCGTGCACCAACGGGCACGTCCACACGGAACGCCACCACGATCCCGTTGCAGGCCGCCGCCAGTTGAATATCGCTGTCGTTCACCGGACCCACCGCCGCGTGGCGGATCGACAAACGAACTTCGTCCGACGGAATCTCTCCCAGTGACTGGCGCATGGCTGCAATGCTGCCGTCCACGTCGCCTTTAATCACGACGTTCAGCTCCGGTATCTCATGGGAGGTCCGTTGCTTGAACATCTCCTCAAGCGACGTCGCTTTCTGGACGTGGATACGCGCCCGCTCAATGCGCGCCTGTTTGATTTCCGTGGCGATCAGCTTGGCCCGCTGAAGGTTCTCAACCGCATACAATCGATCGCCGGATGAGGGAACGTCGTCCAGCCCCCACACCTCGACCGGTATCGCCGGGCCCGCCTCTTTGATGCGGCGACCGTTGTCGTCAATCAGCGCCCTGACTTTGCCGAACGCGTTGCCGCACACCACGAAGTCTCCGACGTGCAACGTCCCTTCCTGCACCAATAGCTGAACCACGGGACCAACGCCCGGCTTGGTTTCCGCCTCCAGCGCCGTACCCATCGCCGGAAGGGTGGGATCCGCCTTAAGATCCAGCACGCTGCTCAGGGCCGCAAGATGATCGATCAGCTCAGCGACGCCCGTGTACGTAGTCGCCGACGTCGGTAAGACATCCACGTCGCCGCCCCATTCGCTCGGTGCGAGCTCGTGCTCAGCAAGTTGACCGTAGAGCTTGAGCTTATCGTGATCGCCCAGATCAATCTTGTTCATTGCCACGACAATCGGAACCTTGGCTGCCTGCGCGTGACGAATCGCCTCGACCGTTTGCGGCATCACCCCGTCATCAGCCGCGATCACCAGCACGACCACGTCCGTCAACTGCGCACCGCGGGCGCGCATCGCCGTAAACGCCGCATGACCGGGTGTATCAAGAAAAGTGACCGCGCCGTGCCCTGTGTCCAAATGGTAGGAGCTGATGTGCTGGGTAATCCCGCCGTCCTCGCCATCAACCACCCGCGTTTTTCGAATCGCATCCAACAGACTGGTCTTGCCGTGATCCACATGCCCCAACATGGTCACCACCGGAGGCCTCGGGGCCAGGTGCTCCCGCGGACGTTTGGCGAACTCTTCGGTCAACGCATCAAGCGCCGTTCGCTGAGGCACGACGGTCAATTCGATACCGAAGTGCAGCGCAACAAGCTGAGCGACATCGGTCGGAATCGTCATGTTCACGTTGGCCAACGTGTTGTGCTCCTCCTTGAGCACACGGAAAATCTGCATGAAGTTCAAGCCGGACGCCGCGCACAACTCTTTGATGCGCACCGGTTCCTGAACCGTCGCTTCCGTCTTGGGTCCCGTTGCGATCCTGCCAGGTCCACCCGTCGAATGAACCGAACGACGCCGGTGGATTCGTCGACCCGTCGCGCCCGCGAGTCGTTCGCGTCGCTCCGCCAGATCCCGATCGCGCCATTCCGAAAGTTTTTCACCAGCGGTAACCGTGCGACCCGGTCCGCCGCGCTTGGCGCCCTGACCGGCACCTTTGCGGCCACTCTTATCCCCGACGGATCGATCGCGCGTTCCAGGCCCGGCAGGAGCGGGTCCCTGACGCGGAGCAAACGGCGACTGGTAGGACTGACCGCGCTGGCGAGACCGGCCGACAGGCGGAATATCACGGTCAGGTGCTTCATAACGCACGACTCGCGGACCCTGCAGCTTCGCCGCCTTGGGAACGTTTTGCGGTCCTGCGGGTGTTACCGGGACCGGCTTGGCAGGGGAGGGACTATCGGCTGGACCGTCAGTGGGAGTATCACCGGCTGCGTCATCGCCCGTCTTTGCATTCGCCGCATCAGCCGAGACCGCTCCCGTAGCGACGGCGGTTTCGGCCTCTTCAGCCACAGCCTCCGCCGGTTCTTCGGGAACGTCAGGTGCCGCCGGCGCCCCCTCGGACGTTGCGTCATCCGGGGAAGCTACAGGCACGCCCGGTTTCGTATCATCACTGGTTTTCGCCTCGGCATCCGTTGACGCCGGCGCTTCGTCCGCCGGCGCTGTCGCAGCGAATGTCTCGGCATCCCCAGGCGCTTCGACGTCAACGGTGGCCACGCCCGACTGTTCACCGACGGAAGCCTTGCGCCGGCGGATGCGCACCTTCTTCAGGTCAACACGATCGGCGGTCTCCACTGTCGTCGCATGAGTACCTTCGCTAAACCACTCCAGAATGGTCGCGTGCAGGCCCGCACTAAGGGTCGACATGTGGTTCTTGACCACCGTAACGCCCTCGGCCTTACACTTTTCGATGATGGTCTTACTGGAGACGTTCAGCTCCTTGGCAAGGATATGAACGCGCATTTTCTCCGACAACAGGGATCTCCGATGTTCAACTATCTGCAAGCCGGACTCGCTTCGCAACGGCGAAAAGCATCACATAACGTCGCGACCATTCAACCAAACTCATTACGATGTCCCGGCTTCAATACACGGACCGGTCGACGACGCGTCCTCGTCGGAAGACGAATCCACTTTCTCCGGTGCGGTATCTTCCTGACCACCGTCGTCACCCGAACCGATCTCGCTGGATTCAGTGTCGGAAACGGCGGCGGACAACTCGACCGGCTCCGATTCGTCGTTATCGCACGCCGCATCGGCGCCAGCCTCCGATTCCACAGCCAACGCCGTCTCTTTTGAGGATGAGTCATCCTTCTCAGTATGATCCGAAGACGTTTCGTCCCCGCGCGCCGCCGCCGCCGCTTCGGCGGCCCGGCGCTCCGCCGCTGCCTTCTTTGTTGCGGCATCCTCCACGGCAAGAACCTTGGCCGCTTCCGAGGCGACCTCCACCACGCGGGCGGCCAGCGCTTCGTCCATCTCGAACTCTGATACGAGCGGTTCAGCGCCTACTTCTGCAAGATCGCCAAGCGAAATAATGCCCAGCGCAAGCATTTTATCGAGCGTTACGTCCTCCACACCATCGATCGTCTTGAGCGTTACTTCCATTCGATCGACGTTCTTGTCGTATTCGGCGGGCGTCATGATGTCGATGTCCCAACCGGTCAAGCGCGCCGCAAGGCGAACGTTTTGCCCGCGCTTTCCGATGGCCAACGACAATTGATCCTCCTCGACAATCACCGTAGCTTTGCCCAACTCGAAACAGAGGAACGTTTCCTTGATCTCCGCCGGCTTGAGCGAGTTGGATATCAGTATCTGCGATGACTCGTTCCAACGAACGATGTCGATCTTCTCGCCGCCGAGTTCATCTACGATATTGCGGATACGGCTTCCGCGAACGCCGACACACGCGCCGACCGCGTCGACCTTCATATCAATCGATGAGACCGCGATCTTGGTTCGGTAGCCCGCCTCGCGCGCCAGCGCACGGACCTCGATAATGCGCTCGCCGACTTCGGGGACTTCCAGCTCGAACAATTTGCGAATGTAATCCGGGTGGGTCTGCGTGAGTACGATCCGAACTTGAGTCTGTTCCTCACGCACGTCGAGAATCATCCCGCGCACCCGTTCGCCGGGGTGATGAGCACCACCCGGTATCATTTCGCTACGCGGCATGAACGCCTCGGCCCGACCTATACTCACAACCAGACCGCCGCTCTCGAATCGAACGACCTGACCCGTGACGACCGTACCCACACGCTCGGAGAACTCCTCAAAAATCGAGTTGCGCTCATCCTCGCGAATCTTCTGGATCATCACCTGTTTGGCGGTTTGCGCCGCGATGCGTCCGAGGGTACGCATGTCGATCGGCACACCATCAGCGGCGGCCTCGATCGCACCCGCCGTGCGATCGATACGCACGACCACCTCTTCAGCCTCTTCGTTGGACTTGCGAATGGCCGAAACCATCGCCGCCTCGAGGTCCGCGAAGATGCTCTCGCGATCGATGCTCTTGTCACGACTGATGGAATCAACAAATCTGATTAGGTCAGCGTTCATCGTTAGGCCATCGACTCCCGGATTCCCGGCACCACCTCGGTTCGCTGCCACCAACCCGAACGTGCTTCGCCCGAGCCCAGTCGGCAAAAAAAAACGTGGGCGCAATACGGCGGTCCCACGCGGAGCACGGCAAGCTTGTCGGATGGCACCCGCAGCTTAAAGCATCGCGTCACCCCGCACACCAAGAACCGCTAAAACCCGTCTGTTTCCGCCGGGGCACAGCCAAGACCGGCGCATCACTCGTCCCAGACCAACATCCGAGGCATGTGGCGCTGCCGACCTCATACGACGAGAAAACCCATTGCCATACCCCACCATTCAAACCCGAACCACCAGCGCCCAGCCACTGCAGTTTCGCAGCCACACTGACCGTCGCCGGCGTTCTTTTGCATTGTGTGTCGTCGTATCGAGTCAAGCCGGTAGGAACAATGAAGACTCGACCACCACACAATAACAGAGCGCACTCCACCTCAAACTGTCGGCATTATAAACATCCACAACGGGGTGTCAATTCGATGCGATCTCCAAACCATTGGAACGGCGGCGGGGGTGCATGACACTTGAGGCGGCCTCAAGGTAGGGCAGGTGGTTCGCCCGACTGTGTCGCGGGGTTCACCTGCCTGAACCATGGCGGGTCAACCTTCCGCCTTGAGGCGAAAAAACGACCTGCCCAACCATTTTTTACCGTCGCCGATCCTGCCACGCACCCCGGCGGCGGTCGCCCTTGCCACCGGTTGCCGACGATGTACCATAACGGGCAACTGAACCGAGCTTGCGACGCCCCGAGTGAACCAACCGAGAAGCCATGCCATGAACAGCACTAGAAACGTCACCACTAACGGCGCCAATCTATTCTTTATTATCGGACTACTCGTAGTCGCCGGTGTGCTCTGCTCAGGCTGTGGTCTAAAGTTTGATCCGGGCAGCGGAGGGCCCACGGACACCAACGCGCCCAGCGAGACACCAAACCCGGATCAGGTTGTCACCGTGCAATTCCGCAATCTGTCGCCCGACGAAGCCGTGGATGTGGAGTTCTTTCTGTCGGATCAACCGCTCGACGTCGTACCCGACGACCTGTTTCAGGAAACACTCCGCGTTCGGACTGGAATCGGCGTCGCCGGGACCGGAATCATCGAACCGCTAAACGACGATACGGTCCAGTTCGCCTGCGGACCGAATCTCGCGCTCGGGACCACCGGCGGTCTTTTTCTCGACAACGAATCCGGCGCACAGCGCGGCGTCGGCGCCCAACGGTGGGCCCAGGACGAAGCCCTCGGTTTGTGCGGTTCGACGATCGTTTTCGAATTCGTCTCCAACGGAAACGGATTCGATACGATTGTCCGTTTAGGTAATTGACGCAGGACCGAACCCTCGTCCGCCTTTCGTGACAGGTGGCAGCGCCTTGTCTCTATAGCCTC
The DNA here is from genome assembly GCA_964637715.1 of uncultured Phycisphaeraceae bacterium. GTDB lineage: Bacteria > Planctomycetota > Phycisphaerae > UBA1845 > UBA1845 > CAZWWW01. Next base: position 7,758 of record CAZWWW010000057.1, read on the forward strand.
AACCCGGGCACGCAGCCCACCTCGACCAGGAGTTCGGAGGCGAGACGGCTTGTATCGCAGCCACGATACGCGAGACGAACCATGTCGCAGACCTGCAACCGCCGTTGAACCCGAATGTGAACAGGACTTGACCATTACCAACGACACCTGGACAGTAGGTCGGCTGTTGAACTGGACGGCTGACTATTTCGCGCGGAAGGGCGTTGACGAACCCCGTCTTTCCACCGAGGTGCTGCTGGCTCACGCGATGGGGTGTCGGCGTATCGATCTCTACGCCCGGTTCGATCAACCGCTCACGGGCGATCCGCTCGCCAAGTTCCGATCGCTGGTCACGCGGGCTGCGGATCACGAACCGTTCGCCTATCTGGTCGGTGAAAAGGAGTTCTACGCACTTGCCTTTCATGTTTCTCCCGCCGTGCTGATTCCCCGACCGGAAACGGAAACGCTGGTTGAATCCGCGATCGACCTCTGCACGTCGTCGTCGCTGGATGCCCCGCGGATTCTCGATCTGGGAACCGGCAGCGGATGCATCGCCGTAGCGTTGGCCACCCAGATACCGACTGCCCGCATCGTGGCCACCGACGTTTCCACCGAAGCACTCGCCGTAGCTCGTTCGAACGCGGAGCGTCACGGCGTGCTGGATCGCGTTCACTGCGTCGAGGTGGATCGCCTCGATTTGCCCGGGGGTGTGGTTCCCGACGGCGGATTTGATATCATTATCAGCAATCCGCCGTATGTAGCTTCTTCAGAGATGGCTACGCTCGACGAAACGGTTCGCGCGTTTGAGCCGGGTCTGGCGCTGACCGACGGGGCGGATGGGTTGTCTTTCTATCGGTGTCTTGCCGAAGGCGCAGCGAACATCGTGCGTGCCGCCGGCTATGTGCTCCTTGAAGTGGCGGACGGTCAGGCGAGTGCCGTCGTCGAGGTGATGCTGACAGGTAGCGGGCTGGCGCACGTCAGGACGATAAGAGATAGAGTAACGCGACGCGAACGTGTAGCGGTTTTTGTTCGACGCGCGTGACGATCGCACGTCGGACATACGGAGGGTAAGAAAATGGATCTGTTCGAAATCGTCGGTGGCAACCGGCTCAAGGGAACGGTACCGATCAGCGGGGCGAAAAACGCCGCCCTGCCGATCATGGCGGCGACCATTCTGACCGAGGGCGAAAGTGTCCTGCGCAACGTTCCTGATCTGGCCGACGTGCGTCACATGCAGACGCTGCTGACCAAACTCGGCGTGAGCTCAAAACGCGACGAAGACGGAGCCCTGCGCTTTCGCGTCGAGGACGAGATGAATACCCACGCCGAATACAACTTGGTTCGGCAGATGCGCGCGAGTGTATGCGTCATGGGTTCGCTGCTCGGCAAACGCAGACGGGCGCAGGTGTCGATGCCGGGCGGCTGCTCGATCGGCGACCGCCCGATCGACCTGCACATTCGCGGTTTGTGCGCGCTCGGGGCTGAGTCAGACCTGGCCGGCGGCGATGTGCAACTCCGCGCGAAAAAGCTGACCGGTACCGACGTCTTTTTAGGCGGACCGTTCGGCTCCAGCGTCACGGCGACAGCGAACGTGGTAACCGCGGCGGTGCTTGCGCAGGGTCGAACGCTGATCGAGTCATCCGCGTGCGAACCGGAAATCATCGACCTGTGTACCTTTCTTAATGCGTGCGGCGCTCAAATCACCGGACACGGTACGCCGCAGATCATTATCGAAGGCGTCGAAACGCTGCGCGGTGCGGAGCACACGGTCATTCCCGATCGGATCGAAGCCGGTACGTTCATCATTGCGGCGGCGATTACGAACGGCGATCTCGAATTGCTCGGCGCGCGCGTCGAGCACCTCCGTGCGGTGGTCGACCTGCTGCGCCGTGTCGGGGTCATCATCGAAAAGAGCGAGCGGGGCCTGACCGTCTCGTCATCCAGGCGTCTTGATCCGATCGTAATCACCACGCACCCCTACCCCGGGTTCCCGACCGATTTGCAGGCGCAGGCGATGGCCCTGCTCTGCCTGGCTGACGGCAACAGCGTGATCACCGAAAAGGTCTTTCCCGACCGATTCCTTCACGTTGGAGAGTTGAACCGCGTCGGGGCCCACCTGCGCAAAGAGGGGCCCACGGTAATCATAGAGGGTGTAAAGCGGCTGATCGGCGCGCCGGTGATGGCCTCCGACCTGCGGGCGTCGGCTGCGCTGATTCTCGCGGGCCTGATCGCCAAGGGCACCACCCGGGTTCACCGTATCTACCACATCGATCGCGGTTACGAACGCATCGAAGAAAAGCTGGCAGCCATCGGGGCGAACATACGACGGTTGACCGACTGACTGACTGACTGACTGACCGAACAACGACTTTGTGCCTGATCCAACCGGTGCCTCCCTTTTTCAACGGGCCGATGGGCCAGGGTCGTCTTTGATTCCAAAAAAGTCGTACCGATCTTCCCTCATGACAGCCCGCAGCCTATCATAGCTGCCAAACTGCCTTACTCGGGCAGGCTTGCCGGCGTTCTGTCAGGTCCGTGTCCTGAGGGCGCCGTGCAGCCAAGTCGCCGGCGCCTTCGAAAACTGGAGGAGCGCGCCGCCCGCGCGACGGAAACACACTCGAAGGGTTTTGTGAATCATGGCGTATCGAGTTCTGGCAAGGGCATACCGGAGCGGCACATTCGACGAAGTCGTAGGGCAGGAGCCGATCGCCACGACCCTCAAGAACGCCATCCGCGCCGACCGCGTGCATCACGGCTACCTCTTTACCGGTACGCGCGGCGTGGGCAAGACCTCCATGGCGCGCATCCTGGCCAAGGCCTTAAACTGCCTCGCCGTCGACGCACCGACAGTAACGCCCTGCGGCACCTGCGAATCGTGTGAGGCCATCGCCCGGGGCGAGGATGTGGATGTCGTGGAAATCGACGCCGCGAGCAACACCGGCGTCGACAACATCCGCGAGCTGCGTAGCAACGCCACGCTG
>CAZWWW010000058.1:0-10711 GCA_964637715.1 uncultured Phycisphaeraceae bacterium
GCCGGTTGCCCGCGCTAAAGGTATACCGGCAGCGGTGAGCAGATCGAGACCGCGTGATGACAAAGAGCGATGATTCATAGTGCAGGCTCCGTAATGAGCTTCGGATCGCGTTTGACCATTACATACAGACAGGGAACAACCACCAACGTCAACACCGTCGCTGCGAGCACACCGCCGATAATGGTGCGCGCGAGCGGGGCGTTGGCCTCACCCCCCGCAGCGCCCCACGCCATCGGCACCAGCGCCAAAAGCGTCGTCAGCGACGTCATCATGATCGGTCTCAAGCGAATCCACGTCGCCTCTTGAATCGCATCGCGCACGCTCTGCCCCTCACGCACGCGCCGGTTGGCGAAATCGAGCAGAATAATGCTGTATTCCACGACGATCCCTGTCATCATAATGATGCCCATGAACGCGGGGATGTTCAAATTGCTGCCCGTCACGGTCAGCGCGACAACGACGCCGATCAGCCCGAGCGGAATGCTGAACATCACGATGGCGGGGGTCAGGAACGACTGCAACTGCGCCACCATCGCCAGGTAGACGAGCAACGCCGCGATCGCCAGACCGCCCGCGAACTGCGCGAACGCACTGCGCATCGTTTCCGTCTCGCCCTTGACCTTGAAGCTGTATCCTTTGTTCGCGCCGAGCAGGTTATACTCGGCACCGCGTTCGTCGACGATTCGATCGGCTTTGAGGGCGTTAGCGGCTTTCAAACGATTCTCGATGTCGCGCGCCACACTCCCCGCATCGAACCCGGTGGCCACGTTGGCGTACACGTCGGTTACACGGGTAATGTTCTGGTGGTTCACCACAGCCGGTCCCGACGTCCGGTAAAACGACGCTACGTTTCTGAGCGGAACGGGTTCCTTCGACGTGGTGCCGGTCAGCGGAATGTTGCGCAGCGTTTCCATGGACTTTATGCTTTGTTCCGTATACTGCGCCCCGATGAAATAGTGGTTGAAGTTCGAGGCGATCCAGAACGCGGGGTTGAATCCGATACTCGAGTTCAACGCTGTGACCACGTTCTTGATCACGTCCTTCTGCGTAATACCCAGTTGAGCCGCTTTGACCCGATCAACGTTCACGCCGATCTGCGGATAGTCGATGCGCTGCGCGATACGCACGTCCGTCGTGCCGGGAACGGATTCGACGATACCCTTGATCACGCCGGCGATTTCCTGGCCTTTTTCCAGCTTGCTGCCGCGCACCTGCACCTGAATCGGGGACGGAAGTCCGAAGTTCATGGCCGCGGTCATCATGCCGCCGGTGTCGAAGGCAAAGTCGACCGTGGGAAACTCCGCCGTGAGGCGATCGCGCAGCTCGTCGACGGTCGCAAACGTGTTGGGCTTGTCTTTCTTGCCCTTGGTTTGCACGAGCACGAACGCATCCATCGGACCGTTGTTCGGCGTATAGGCGGCAGGCCAATCCATCAATACGCCTATGTTCGAGATCAGGATCCGCAGGTTGGAATCCGGAATCTTTTCGTTTTCGGGGTCGGAGTCAGGCTGCCCCAGTTGATCCATAATCGTGCGCTCGATCCCCTCCACGATGTGTTCGGTGTTTTCGATGCGCGTGCCCGACGGGGCGCGCACATAAATGACAAACTGATTCGAGTCGACCGGTGGGAACAGCTCTGTGCCCATGCGCATCGCCGGCACCGCCGCAACGCCGATGCCCACCAGCGCCAGCAGAAGCACAAGAAAACGCGCGGACATAAGCGATTCGAACCAGCCGGTAAACCACGCCGGGGCGCTTCCGTCGGACGACCCCACCGCCGCCACCCGTGACGATGACGACAACAGACGCGCGGAGAAGGACGGGATCACCAGCATGGCGATGACGTAGCTAGCCAGTACGGCGAACGTGACCGCGATGGCCATGGGCTGAAACAAGAACTTGGGGATACCTTTCAAAAAGACGACCGGGAAAAACACCGTAACAAACGTGACCGTCGAGACGAGTACCGGCAAAGCGACTTCCTGCGTGCCCTCCCGTGCCGCCTTCATCGCCCCCTTGCCCATGCGCATGTGCCGAACGATGTTGTCCAGCACGACAATCGACTGATCGACCAGGATGCCGATCGCCAGCGCCAACCCGCCCAGCGTCATGCTGTTGATCGTATCCCCGGTGTAGAACAACCCGATGAGTGACGCCAGAATCGAGAGCGGAATCGCCAGTGAAACGATAAGCGTCAAACGCAGGCTGCGCAGGAACACGAGTACGACGAGCGCCGCGAGGATCGCCCCAAGAACGGCGGACAACTGAAGCCACTTGACCGAGGCGCGTACCGTCGCGGATTGATCCATGACCACGCCGAGCACAACGTCTCGGGCGCTGGGTTTCAGTTCCCGCAGCCGCGCACCGATGCGATCGAGTTTGCTCTTGATCTCATCAACGATTTGGAGTGTATTCGCGCCCGGTTGTCGGTAGATCGGGATGTACGCCATCGCCCGACCGTTGATCCGCACCTTGTTGGATTGAATCTGATGGCTGTCTTTGATTTCCCCCACGTCGCGCAGGAACACAACCCGCCCGTCTTTCGTCTTGACCGGAAACTCGTTCATTTCTTCGACCGTTTTGGTCATGGCATTCGAGACGATCTGATAATCAATGTCGCCGAACTTCGCGTTACCAGTCGGAATGAACACGCTCTGGTCCTGCAGCGCATTGACCACGTCCATGGGCGACATCCCGCGCGCCGCCAATTCCATCGGATCGACATAGGCGAGAATGCGGCGCAATACGCCTCCGTAGACCGCCGGCGCTATGACACCCTGAATGGATTGGAGTTGGTTGCGTAGTTCGTAATAGGCCGTGTCATAGAGATCCTTTTCCGACATGGTCGGGCTCGACACGCTGACCAGGCAAAGCGGGACCGAAGCGGTCGGGTCGAACGGCATGACCATCGGCGGGATCGTGCCCGGCGGAAGATAAAACATGTCGGACATGGCGTACGACGTCACCTGCGACATGGCCGTGTCGAACCCGATGTCCTCACGGAAAAAATCCTTGACCACGCACACCCCGAGCATCGCCTTGGCTTCCTGATGCTCGATACCGACCGATTGCCCCGTCCATCGCTCGAGCCGGCTCATGATGTCGCGTTCCATAACCTCCGGCGGCATACCCGGGTAGAAGCAGACGATTTGTACAGCCGGGGTTTTGAACTGCGGCAGCAGGTCCGCCGGTATCTCCATCATCGACCGCACGCCCACAACGAGGGTGGCGAGCACGACGACGACAACCAGGTAGGGGTTACGCAACGTCAGCTCAATGGCTTTCATACACAGTTTCCAAGACCAGCGAGGAAAGATGACAGCGTGCAAGCTGTGACGCCATACGGGAGCATCGCGTGCTTATCTGCGCAGGCTCCCGCCGGCTTGATGCACGGCACTGCTTATGCCGTACGCCGGGCGATTCACATCGAATCGCAGACCCGAACACGACTCGAAGACGATCGACATCCTAACAAGCGAAGAAGATTTGTCGCGTTGCGTGCGAACCAAGAATGTAACATCCCCGTCACGCATACTTGTAACGCGCTGAAACATCAGGCCTCGTTCATAAGCCCGTCGCATCGCCTCCTGACGACGCTCGCAATCATTCCGGGCGCGCCAAAGGAACATTGCCCGGACAGACTCCTGACGACCGACCCCGACATGCCTACCGAGAAGCTCCTGCAATCATACCTCTGCCAATGAAACATCGCAGTCAGCCGCCGGGACGAAAAACAACTCATCGGGGTTCGGGCAAGGGCAGCTATGGTCGCACAAGTCCGTGGCGCGTCCGCCGATTTCGGTGGTACGTCTGCCGATCGTAGCCGTGGCACATTACGCCTGCATTCAGTGGCGCCGTTGCCGGTCTACCTACTCAAGGAACCAGGTCCGACGATCCTCGTCTCAACGTGGCGGAAACCAAACATAACGGGCCGCGTCTCAACGCGAAAACGGTTGCACAGAATCAGGAGTGAGGTCTGAGCGCCCCATTGAACGACTCAACGGCGGCGACACACACAACCAAGCAAAGAACGCTATAGGCCGGGAATCCATCTGGTCCGAGAATGGTCACTCCGCCCACCTGCCGATGTCGTGCCTCGTCCGCTTTTCGGTTCGTACTTTTTCGTTGACGTTAGACTCTGCGATGTGTATCGTATAGGAAACATAGGGGAACTGGTTAAGTTGCATCGTATGGGTTCGCGAGGGATCGCGGTGTCGAGGTAGAATCATGGCGGATTTTCGAAACAAAACCGTGTTTACGACCGGTGAGGTCGCGCAGATTTGCAAGGTCAGCCAGCAGACGGTGATCCGGTGCTTCGACAGCAATCGGCTCAAGGGCTTCCGTGTGCCGGGCTCAAGGTTCCGGCGAATACCGCGCGAGTCGTTGCTGACGTTCATGAAGACGAACGGCATCCCGCTCGATCAGCTCGAGAGCGGTAAAAAGCGGGTGCTTGTCGTTGACGACGACGAGGCCATCATCGAGATGTTCAACGACCTGCTCAAGCGCGACGGTCGTTTCGAGGTGCGAACGGCCTCAACGGGTTACGACGCGGGTATCCTTACGGAGCAGTTTCGCCCGGACGTGCTCTTACTTGATTTCAAGCTTCCGGATATCAACGGCAACGCCATGTGCCGAACGATTCGCGCTAATCCCGTGTTCGAGCACATTAAGATTATCGTGATTAGCGGGGTGGCCGATCCGGATGACGTCAAAGACCTCATGGACGCCGGCGCGGATCAATTCGTCCGGAAACCGTTCGACATCAACGCGGTGATCGACAGCATGTGCAAATTGCTCAAAGTGCCGTAGTGCTTTGTCGCACCTAAGTTTTAGGGTGGCATGCGCAAGCAGCAGCTTGCCCGTGTTGTTCCGGGGGCCGTCACGGGCAAACAAGTTTGCCCATGCCACCCACTATGAACCCTAAGAATAAGGCATGCCCCTGCACCAGGCCGTTTCACTGCCTGTTTGAGAACGCGGTGCTCCGGGACTGACGGTTCCTGTTTTGACCGGTTACAGCAATATCCGTTATTGTGTATCGCCGTATCGAGTCGATTCGCCGGACGAAACGGTGATTCGACCGCTACACAAAAATAGAGCTTGCTCTAGGATGCCGGTGTAGAACGAACAGGCAGCCGTTTTTTATCGGGTATCAGGGGGAAATCACGCCGATGGCGGTCGACACCGAAACGTCAAGCCCGATCGCGGATGCGCACTCGCCGGCCTACGTCGAGTCCATCCTCGCACAGCTCGATCGCCTGCCTACCCTGAAGCCGGTCGCGATGCGCCTGCTTCATGCGACCACCTCAGATGATACGTCGGCGTTCGATGTCGTCTCGATCATTCGCGCGGACGCGAGCCTTTCATCGGCCCTGTTACGCCTGCTGCACCGCGCGGACCGTGGCGTATCGCGCGACGTAACCGACATCGAACGCGCCGTGACGCTGCTCGGATTCAGCGCCGTGCGTAATCTGGTGCTGACGGTCGCCGTGTTTGAAGCCCTGTCGTCGGATGAAGCGGCAGCGCGCACGGCGGCCCGGCGCGAGGCGATGTGGACCCATAATCTCGCGGTGGCGTGTGCTGCGGAATTGCTCGCCGATGCGTCGGGCGTCGTTTCGCTTGCCGGCGATGCGTTTCTGTGCGGGTTGCTGCACGACGTGGGCAAGCTGGCGCTCGATGCGTGTTTCCCCAAGAGTTATGAGCGGACCATCGTGCGCGTCGAGCGTCAGCATCGCTGTATTTGCGACGCCGAGCACGAGGTGTTCGGACTCGACCATACCATCGCCGGCAAGCGCCTCGCCACGCACTGGGGCCTCGCGCAGCCCGTGGTGGAGTGCGTCTGGCTTCACCACGAACCGATTGACGCACTGCCCGAATCGGTGGCCAATGCGCACCTGATCGGGCTGATTCATCTTGCGGATGGTCTCGTTCGTCAGCATGGGGTTGGTTTTTCGGGGTTTGCCGGACCTGTCGACGTTGTGCGGGCGGCCTCGAATGTGAATGTCTCGCCCGAAGCATTGGAACGCGTGATTCGTGCGCTTCCCGATCGAATGGCGCCCATGCTGGAAGCACTGGGGATACGCGGGGGTTCGGTCGCGTTGTCAACGGAAGCGCTGCTCCGGGCGAACCGGCAACTGGGGGCACTCAATGCCAGGTTGGTTGAGGACAACCAAGTGCTTGAGCGGCGCGGCGTCGTCGCTACCTGTGTGGAACGTTTTGCACGTGAAGTGGCCGGGGCGTCAGGTCTGGGCGGACTCTGTGCCGCGGCGGCGCGAACGATTCTCGAATCCATTGGCGCGAGCGCCTGCGTGGTGTGCGTCGCCGACGAGCCCGCATCATCCGCCTTTGTCGGTTTGGCCCGCGCCGACCGGGTCGATCCCGAGCAGCGTCAGTTTGACGGCGGGCCCCTGTTGGACCGATTGAAAACGTTAGCAGACGGCTCGTCCGGTTCCGTACCGCTCGCGGCGGTCGAAGCGGGCAATGAATGGAACGACCCCCTCGGAACGTTGGACCCGTTGCTCGCCGCGCAAAGTGGATGGTGGCGCTTCCCGTTGCTGGCCGGAGATGAACTGGTTGGCGTCGCCCTGTTCTCGATGGGCGATCGATCCGGCGCCGTGCCGCGCTCGATGGGTGAGGAGTGGGGCGCGGTGTCGCGGGCTATCGGGTTGGCCATTCAGCACACGCGTGCCCGTCGTGCAGCCGAGCGCATGTCCGAGCAAATCGTGGAACTCAACAGGCGGTTTCGACACGCGCAGGTTGAGGTGTTGCGCGGCAAGTCCGTGTCTATGATCGCCAAGATGGCCGATGGGGCGGCCCATGAGTTGAACAATCCTTTGTCGGTTATATCAGGCCGGGCGCAACTCGCGCTGCGCGACTGTGGCGATCCGGAGTTGCGTCGCACATTGGAGATTATTGTGGAGCAGGCCAAGCGCGCCGCCGGGATCGCCACGGATTTGATGGACTTCGCCAAACCAGCCGCCCCGCATCCCACCGAGCAACGCTTGGCCTTGCTGCTCGAACCGGCCTGTCAACACTGGCGGGAGCGATACGGGCTGGTGGGTGACCGGTTGCGGTTGGCCATGGCGGATCCGGCGGTGGTGTTCTTAGCCGATGCGGGTCAAGTCCACGAAGCCCTCGAAGCCGTGGTGCGTAACGCGATCGAAGCGGGCGGGGGCAAAGAGGTGAGCGTCGAGATTAACTCGCCGTCGCGGTCATCCGATGAGACGGTACGACTGGTCGTGCGAGACGATGGTCCGGGCATGTCAGGCGAGGTGCTCGAACACGCGTTGGACCCGTTTTTTTCCCATCGCGCAGCCGGTCGAAGTCGAGGCCTGGGACTGTCCAAGGCCCATCGATTGATCGAGATAAACGGCGGGCGATTGTGGATCGAATCTATTCCGAATGTGGGAACCACCGTCACGATCGAGCTCCCCGCGCACACCGCCTCACCCTAGAGCATTTATCGTTTTCATGTGCCGGTTCTGGAATACCCGAACCGGCATCGAGACCGGGAAGATCGCGCGGGCTGAAGCCCGCGGCTCGGAACACAAAAACGGAAAATGCTAAAGAGCCCCGGCAGAACTCAATTGATAAATATCGCGGAGTGGCATGGGCAAACTTGTTTGCCCGTGACTGTCCGCGGAACGACACGGGCAAGCTGCTGCTTGCCCATGCCACCCATCAGATCAGGTGTGGCCAAATACCAGATCGTTCTCCGTTCCTTGGTTCCGTGCGACCGGTGTCCGTGTACGGCGCCTGCTCCGATGCGCCCCACGGCGCGCGTGGGGCGTACCTGACTCAAGCGTTGGAACGGCACTTCGAAAGGGTGGCCTCATGAATCAACGACCGCCCAAGATTATGCTGTTCGAGCGCGCGCCGGATATGGTCGAGATGCTCGTAGCCGCCCTCACCCGGCGGTTCAACGCCAACCTGACTTGCGTCGCGGACGGGGCCCTGTGTCTCGATACGGAGCTGATCGACCCGCACGATATGGCGATCATCGATGCCGGGCGCGACCACGAGGGCGGATTGGATGTAGCGTCGAATCTGTTGTCGCTCGGTGCCCGCCCCGTGGTCATGCTGATGGATGAGCCGAACAGCGACGCGGTGATCGAAGCCATGCGTGTCGGGGCGGCCAACGTATTCGCCAAGCCCTTTGCGATGACCCAGTTTCTCAACTATGTGGGGCATGCGATGCGTGAACGGGCGATCGAGCGAGCGCGGGCGGTGAAGTACGCGCGCATGCGCGAGATGATCCGGCGCATCATTCGTGAGCGGCGCGAACTCAACGGGCGCGTGGAACTCGTGTGCCGAGACCTCGTGGGCGCTCAACGACGACTCGTCGGTCGCGTACTGTCCCTGGAAGAGCAAATGGTCAACGGACTCAGCGCGCGAGACGTATAGCGCATCGTTACGTTCCACATCAATAGCCGTTATCGCGTAGCGCCGTATTGAGTCGATTCGCCGGATGAAACGGTGATTCGACCCTACACAACATTAGCGCTTGCTCTATCGAACCATACATCGTCAACGGCTGCGTGCGAAACCCCACCCCCATGAGTGAAAAAGCCCCCTTAGAACACGAGAACGTGCCGGGTGCATCATTAGAGTATTAGTCGTTTTCATGTGCTGGTTCTGGAATACCCGAACCGCCATCGAGATCGGGAAGATCGCGCGGGCATAAAGCCCGCGGCTCAGAGTATAAAAACGGAAAATGCTATAGAGTATCAGGCATCGTTCGCGGAAATCATCGACGCCGGGCGCTTCATGAACAACGATCGAGCTGAACCTACCGGCCGTGCAACAACCGCACGTGGTTCGGTTGACTCCGATAACGCGGTGAACCGGCGAATGGGTTCGTGGTCAAGCAAAGACACGGCTTATCGGACAGGTGATACAGCATTGTCTGTTATGGTGTATCGCCGTATCCGGTCGATCAGGCGGATGAAAGGACGATTCGACGGCTACAAAAAAAGAGCTTGCTCTAGATCGGTTGGACCTTCCAAAGACAAGCGCGCCGCCCGCCGATAATCCACTCGGCGTGCCGAGTCGCGCCCAAGCGAAGTTGGGTTACTGCGTTGCGGGTCGACCCCTTCGATTCCTCTCTTGACAAAGGGTGGAACGCCAAGACGAACCCCCGCCGATGAGCAGGCCGGGACGAACTCTTGCAGGTGGGGCCGCCGGGACGAAGCCCGGCGTGTGGGTCAGGCTTCACGCGAACCGCAAGATGAGAATCGACGCTGCTGAGGGGTTGAACACGAACAGCGGGGTTGAACACAAACGAGGGAACTGGTCATGATTTCTTGGAAGCGTTCGTATGTTCGCGTGTTTGCCGGGCTCGCCGTAGCCGCCGCCGGGGTGACGGCGGCGCTGTCGGGATGTTCCAGCAACTTCACGACACTCCTTTCCGGCTCGACGGACTTTCTCGCGTCCGGACGAACGCTCAGCTTCTTTACCGCTGTGCAGGTTGATCCGCGTAGCGAGGACTCCGCGGGCCCACAGTTCGTCGTGAACGCGGACCTGAACGGGGACGGTGCTCCGGACCTTGCGGTGGCGAACTTCGGTTCGAGCAGCGTGTCGGTGCTGCTTGGCGCGGGAGACGGGAGCTTTGGCAGTGCCACGAGCCATGGCGTGGGCGACGAGCCTGAGTCGGTGGCGATCGCGGACCTGAACGGGGATGGTGTTCCAGACCTCGTGGTGGCGAACTCCCTTTCGGACAGCGTGTCGGTGCTGCTTGGAGCGGGAGACGGGAGCTTCGGCAAGGCCACGAGCTACGGCGTGGACAGCGGCGCCATCTCGGTGGCGATCGCGGATCTGGACGGCAACGGCGCCCCGGACCTTGCGGTGGCGAACACCTATTCGAACAGCGTGTCGGTTCTGCTGAATCAGCTCCCGTAGTGAGCGGGCCCCATTCCGCCAGCACGCCATCATCCCAGCGACCCTCACCTGGGCCAGCTGCGCGGACGAGCTTGAGCACCCGGACGAACAGACGTTGCGCGATCGGTTGTGCGCGGGCGTCACGCGCCTGCTGACGCCACCCTGGGCGGCGTGCAGCTCGACGACTCCCGCCACGGCGTGCACCAACACCTGCTGCCCGGCGACGGCGAGATCGACTTCCGCGCCGTGTTCACCAGCCTGGCCCCACGCGCCTCGCTCCGCCGGGGTGGGCGTGTTGCCGGCAGCCTGGCCATCGGTGTGGCTCGGGCTCGAACCGGCGCTGCTGGACCGCTTGCTCGACGAGGCGGCCCTGGGGGGTGGCGCCGCATCGATCGGCGTGCGGGATGCCGACGGGGATCGGCTGCCCGACGGGTTCGAAGCCCACGTGATCGGCAGCGACCCGCACACCGCGGACACCGACGGCGACGGGCTGGCCGACGGCGTCGAGGTGCGGGTGCAGGGCACGGACGCCACCAGGCGCGACACCGATGGCGACGGCTTTGGCGACGGTCTGGAAGTGCGCCTGGGTTCCAACCCGCTGCTCTTCGATGTGGGAACCACGATCAGCGGTCGGGTGGAGCTGTCGGGCCACGAGCCGGCCGCGGGTGCCGAGGTGCTGCTGGTCGGAGCTCCCGCCGCGCGCTACGCGGCCACGACCGACGCCCGGGGCTTCTACCGCTTCGAGACCCCCTGCCCCCTGGGCGCCAGCCCGGTGGGGGTGGCCGCCCGGAGCACGGCCAGCGCACCCGGCCCCTCGGCGGGCCGGTCCCCGCCCAGC
>CAZWWW010000059.1:0-10623 GCA_964637715.1 uncultured Phycisphaeraceae bacterium
CGACGGTTGTCGCTTCGGCGCTCGCCAGCGGCGTACCGGCTCCACCCGCGATGGCGACCACCTGCACGCGAACGAGGATCGTCGTACTGGCCGGTGCCGCTGTGATCTGGAACGTGTGCGCCACGTCGTCGATTACGGCCGTCACATCGCCCGGCAACGCACTGCCGTCCTCGGCAAGCACAAAGAATACCAGGTCATAATCCGCCGCGTCAATACCACTGACGGTAATGAGCGTATTCAGGTCAACCACTTCGTTCAGGTTAATCTGCACGGGCAAATTAAAGCTGTCGATCGAAGCCACCTGAATCGGAACGGCCAATGTTCCGGTCAGCCCGGTGCCCGGTTGATCCGCGCGGCACCCTTGGGCGTTGAAATTCAAACTGACCGTCGACGTAACCCCAGGCGCCGTGAATGTAGCCGCCTGATTATTGCCCGCCGGTGTAATGGTGCCCACGCTGAACCCGTCGTTGGAATCCTGCGACCAAAAAACCTGCCATTCCGTTGACTCATTGTCCGCGAGGTCGAGCTGGACCGTATCGCCCGGTTGCGCCGCACCACTGCTCTTCGTATCGACTACCTGCAAACTGCCGGCGTTGGTGTAAACCGTGATCTTGATCGTGGCCGTCTGGTTGCCGGCCGAAAAACCGGCGAGCGTACCCGTTGCGGTCAGTTCGATCTCATCCAATGCGTTTAAGGATGGCGGAAGATCCACCTCGATCGTGCCGTCTGACACACTAAAGGTGACCGTCGGACCGTTTGATTGCTTCCAGCTTATCGTGCCACCTGACGGCACTGTCGTTGCGGTGAATGACACGGTTTCACAGGGGAACGCGTTTTGCGTTGAATCCTGGATGGTAACCGTTACCGGGTCGGGCGTTCCTCCGTTATTGTTACCGCCTCCGCCGTCGCACACGTTGCCGACACCGTCGTTGTCCGCATCGGCCTGGTCCGGGTTGGCGATGGTCACGCAGTTGTCGCAAACATCACCCACACCGTCGTTGTCACCGTCGGCTTGATCCGCGTTGGCATCATTCGGGCAGTTGTCGCCTGCGTCACCCACGCCGTCGCCGTCGCCGTCCTCCTGATTCGGATTCGAGTCGTTCGGGGCGTTGTCGCAGGCATCACCGACGCCATCGTTGTCACCGTCGGCTTGATCCGGGTTCGCGGCGTCCGGGCAGTTGTCCGCCCCGTTATCGACGCCATCGCTGTCACGATCGCCGTCGCACACGTCGCCCTCACCGTCGTTATCCGCATCGGCCTGATCCGCGTTGGAGGCATTGACACAGTTGTCACACGCGTCACCGAATCCGTCGCTATCAGCGTCTTCCTGACCCGGATTGAAGGCGTTGGGGCAGTTGTCGCCGGCATCGCCGACGCCGTCACCGTCGCCGTCTTCCTGATTCGGGTTGGAATCGTTCGGGGCGTTGTCACAGGCATCACCTACGCCGTCGCCGTCCGCGTCTTCCTGGTTGGGGTTGTTGGCGCTCAGGCAGTTGTCATCGGCGTCCGGCACGCCGTCACCATCGCGATCGCCCTCGCAGGCGTCACCGATACCGTCGTTGTCAAGATCGGCCTGATCCGGGTTGTCGTTGTTGGGGCAGTTATCGGCTGCATCGCCGACACCATCCCCGTCGCCGTCAGCTTGATCCGCGTTCGGCGTATCCGGCGCGTTGTCACACACATCGCCCACGCCGTCCTCATCGCGGTCGCATTGCCCGCCGACGCCCTCACCGGAATCGGTCGTATCGCCGTCGCTGTTGCAGTCGGTCGCTTCGGCGTTCGCCGGGTTGGCGTCGTTCGGGCAGTTGTCGCACGCATCGCCCAGCCCGTCGCCGTCCGCGTCGGCTTGATCCGGGTTAATCACAAAACGACAGTTGTCGTTCGCGTTGAGCACGCCGTCGCCGTCGGGATCGCCCGATCCGACCACGTCCTCATCGCAGGCATCGCCGATGCCGTCGCCGTCGCTGTCAGCCTGATCCGGGTTGGCCACGTCGGGGCAGTTGTCCCCGGCAGCCACACCGTCGCCGTCTCCGTCCGCTGTTCCGTTGCACCCCATTCGGTTACCGCATCCGACGATGCCGAACAGCGTAAATGACCCGAAGATCATGAGAAGTCGCAGGACCCGAAGCCAGCCGAATGTTTCGTTACGTCGCATCAGATTCATTCCACACCTCAACCCGTTGGAACCTTGGAAGCGTCCAAACTGGAAAGTTACCGGACTATGTATCGTTACGCAATCGAACGGCGGCGCGTGGCCACCCCTGGCTGTGATCGACACAACCATGCCGCCGGCACGACCATTGTCGCACCGCGCGAGTGTCCACACCCACCGCCCACACAACCCCCCTTATCGGTCAATCGTGGTCGAAACTAGGGTAAGAAAAGCGATTCGCGAGCGAGATCGAGCCGGCTTACGGGTATGACCCGGTGAGATCTGCCGTAGTTAGCGTTTGAAAAAGCGACTACCGTTAAGATGCGGCACTAATCCTCTATCAAATTGAGTCGGGGGTTTCCCGGCGGCACTTGGCCGATCCGTTTGGCAGATCCCAAGTGGCCAGGGCACACGAGCGCAACGGTGGGTTGCAAAGCTCAGCGTCGATTCAAGACACGTTGGGGCGACAGGGGCACGCCGGATATGAAAACCGGGGCGTCAATCCCCTGGGGCGTGCCCACGTTTTACGGGGGACTGTCAGCCCTCGCCGTTGCCCGCCCGCTTCACGCCCGGTTTGAGCAGGGGTGGTTCGCCGAAATGTGGATCGTGGCACTTGGTACAATTCGAGGCGTTCGATCCGGCGTGAGCGGGCTGGCTCAAATCCTCCGGTTCATCGTGGCAGTCCACACACAGGTCCGGCACATCGTTGACCAAAAGGGCTCGAAACGCGCTGCGGTGCGGGTTATGGCACACCAAACACTCGCCTTCTTCGACGGGGCTATGACCGACCTCGTCGCTGAAAAAGCGATCGTGGCACTCGCCGCAACTGTCCTCGAGATCATCCGCCACTTTCATTCGTTTATCGGCATTATGGCACGCGTCGCAGTCCCGAGAACGAAACGGCTCGTGGATTGACACGAAGTGCGCGGGGGGCAGCGACAACGTCGGACGATCCTCCACCGCTACGACCGGAGGCTCCTTCGACCCGCCGTCGCTGTCGGCGGGCGCGGGCTCCGCCGGTATTTCAAAGAAAAAGTGCGCAAGCCGGTCACGCGCGGTAATCGTACAGCCAAGCAGACCGAGCAAAACCAAACCCGTCGAAAGCAAGATTCGCCGCATCGCCAACCAACCTTTACACAGTCCCCGGCGTGTTCCAAAGCGAGCCATGGATACGATACATGCGGTTCATCGCGTAGCAAGCCCTGTGCCACACAAAAAGCGAGGTAAGACAGGTGCTTGGCGCAGGTCGGTGAGGGAAGGAGCGCGCCGTACCGCGAGCCCGGCGATACCATTGGTAGCGTGCGTGAGCCGGGTTTGTCAGGCTCTTGCGCCGTTGGGCGACGCCATAGTTCCCATGGTCCGCGAGCGCGGACCCTACAAGACTTGCGAAGTAGAATGGTTGCGGAGGATAGCAGGATCATAAACAGCAGGAGGAGACTCCAAGAAGATGTTGCGGGAATGCATGGCGGTACGGGATCCAACGCATAGATGTGACTGTTCAGGATCGCATAGGTGCCGTTGAGGTCCGGTGCCCGTCCGGGCCCCAGTTTGAGGCCGGTTGTCCACGTTGACCCGTTATACGCGAATAGGAACGTCCCTTGCAGAAAAGTGGCACTCAACGCCCTTGTTCCATCGAATGCGACGGCATACCCAAAGCTATCGAGCGCGCTGGCGTTTGGAGGAAACAATATAGTGTCGAACTGCCAGACGCCTGCTTCGTACGCATAGGTATGCACGGCACCAGCAGAACCCCCATTCGTGCTATCACCGGGTGCGCCAACGAGTAGGTAGTCGCCACTGACCGCCAGCGTCCAACCGAACGAATCGCCGGGTGCCGGTGAATTCGCCGTTAGCTTTTCCTCCTGCGGCCAAACTGATCCACTGCGACGAAACATGTACACGGCCCCCGAGCGCTGAGGGTCTCCCATTGCGGCTGATGGGTCACTCGCTTCCCTTAAGACGATAGGGTCACTATCGAGATGAGCACCGACAGCGACCAGATCGCTGCTGACAGCTACGCTCAGTCCGAATTGGTCGGCATGATCAACCGCCGAGCCTGAGAGGAGACTCTCTTGTACCCAAGCGTTGCCGTCCCATCGGAAGACGAAGGCTTTTCCAGGCGCGGCACCTCTGTAGAAAGCTCCGACCACAATCACGTCACCGTCAATGGCCACGTCTATTCCGAAAGCATCTATCTTGGACGAAACCGACGGCGTAAGTACCGCCGTCTCGGTCCACGTTTCACCGACGCGCTCGAACACATACGCTTGCCCCGGCGCGCCGCCCGCCGGGTCCATATAGGGAGCACCCGCAACGAGTCGATTGCCGTCGATATCCACCGACCAACCGAGGTTGGCGTGGAAACCGACGGCCGACCCGAACAGTTTTGCCTGCTCGACCCATTGCGTGCCGACTCTTTTGAATATGTAGGCTGCGCCGGTTTGGGTCTTGCCGTCGGCGTGCGCTCCAAGCACGGCGTAGTCGCCGCTGATGGCGACGCTAAACCCGAAAAAGTTCAGACCGAGCGGATCATCGCTGGCCGACAGCTCGGCCACTTGACACGGAACCTGCGCCGTCGCGGGCGTTGACAGTACGAGCGCCGGTACAAACAGCAAACTCACGATCGATCTTGAACACAGAGTACGTGACATGATTCGGTCCCTTCGTGCTCGACACCTCAGGTCAAGAATTGGCAACCACGGGTAGTATAACCGACCCACGTGGGTTATTCAAGATGCGCCGCATGACCCTGGACGATCGGCACGAGGACAGTTGTCGGCACAACCGCAGTAACTCTCATAGACTTGCGAAGTAGAATGGTTGCGGAGGATAGCAGGATCATAAACAGCAGGAGGAGACTCCAAGAAGATGTTGCGGGAATGCATGGCGGTACGGGATCCAACGCATAGATGTGACTGTTCAGGATCGCATAGGTGCCGTTGAGGTCCGGTGCCCGTCCGGGCCCCAGTTTGAGGCCGGTTGTCCACGTTGACCCGTTATACGCGAATAGGAACGTCCCTTGCAGAAAAGTGGCACTCAACGCCCTTGTTCCATCGAATGCGACGGCATACCCAAAGCTATCGAGCGCGCTGGCGTTTGGAGGAAACAATATAGTGTCGAACTGCCAGACGCCTGCTTCGTACGCATAGGTATGCACGGCTCCGGCAGAGCGACCGCCGGTGGATTCGGCGCGAGGGTGCCGGTAGCCCACCCGAAGGCTGACGCAGCGGCTTGGGCTACGCTGTGGTTTGATGTTTGCGAAACGGCTTTTCGACTGGTGACGCGTTCAATGCGCTGTGTTACGGCCACTCATGCGTTCAGCATGGCTCGACTTGCCGGCTCGGGACTTGCCATGCCAATGGAACCGCGGAGGCTGAAGTGGTATCATGGATGATTGCCCGTTCGGGCGAAAGCTAATGAGGCCATGTCGAACGAACGGAGAAGCCATGACACGTCGAACGAATGCGATCCTTTGGTTCTCGGCGGTTGCCGGGGCGCTTTGCTCTAATCTCGAGGCGTGGGACGATCACGCGAAGGATCCCGATCCGCCCGTTGGCGCTCCCTTGGCCGGCTTTTCAACGCTGTGCCAGGAACCGGATCAGAACTCACATGCTGGTTTTGTATTCATTCACAGTGATACGGCGTTCGGAAGCCGGGCGGCGGAGCGCTTTGTATCGCCAAGCGTGGCGCGACTGACGCGCGTCGCGTGGTGGGGAACGTACGTCTTGCCCAATGCGCTCGTAGAATGCGCTCCGACAACGGACGACTTCACGTTGACGGTGTATACCAACGCCGGAGGGATCCCGGGAGAGGTTCTTAGTGCCAACGAGTTCGGCGCGGGTGCGAACCGATTCACAACCGGTGAAACCGTTGTAATGTTCGGCATTGGATTCACTGAGTATGGGTTCGCCGTGCAACTGCAGGAGCCGTTCACGACTGACGCAGGGGCGGCATACTGGGTAGAAATCGTGAGAGGCTCCTTCGCAGTTGACGGTTGTACCTGGTGGTGGGAGACAGCGCCGCCGGGCACGATTGGAGACGGATCGGCGCTTTGGGACCAGGGACACGGGGATGGCTACGAAACAGTCGACTTTGACTTGGCCATGTGCGTGCAACTGCGGCTCGACTGCAACAGAAATGGTATCGCCGACGATCTGGACATATTGGACGGTAATAGCTCCGACTGCAATGGAACGGCCATACCCGATGAGTGCGAGGCGATCGGCGATTATGACGGCGATGCCAACGTAGACCTGGACGACTACGGCCAGTGGGACCCGTGCATGACAGGATCCGACGCCGGACCATACACGCCGGGGTGCGAGTCGTTCGACCTCGATACCGACGGAGACGTCGACTTGCTGGATTTCGCTGGTTTTCAGGTGCTGTTCGGCTGTCCGTAGACGCATGCACTAGATCCGGCCCGCAGGGCCACCGCGCATTGTTTTGTATTTGTTTCCAACCGACGGACATGCCGGCGTGGTCGGCGCGGGGCGCAGCCGAATGCGCCCCACCTGTTCGCGTGACGCGTCACTGAAAAGAAGGGAAACCGACATGGATTTGGAAGCGAGGACCAGCGCGAGGAGGTGGCCAGGCAGTTCCACAACGTCGCAAAAGGTTGGCGAAAGCCAAGTATGTAGGTTGGGCACCGCCCACCATGTGACTCGTTGGCCGCGCGTGGTGGGCGATGCCCACCCCTCAACGTTGGATTGATCGAGGCAGAATACGCCGCCCGCGCGACGGCGATCGTGCTCCCCTTGATGTCGCCTGCTTCCGCCCTGAGTTCGTGTGAACGCGGCCGCGCGACGGCGCTTCGTCGTCGGTAATTACTGCGTCGCGGTGGCCGTTCCGAGGCGCTCCGGCATATCAGCCAGTATGTAGGCTGTGACCGCCAGGGCAGCTACGTTCTCCGAAAGCTCACGCGGGTCGATTTTGTCCAAGGTGTCGGCGTGGGTGTGGTGGTAGTCGAAATACTTTGAGCCCTCGACGTTGTGCCCGAGGAGCATAACGCCCCCGTCTTTCATGGGTGAGACGTCCGCACCGGAATGACCGGTGTCTACGGACATGGGGCCTATCGTGTCCTCAAGAAGGGTGACTAAATCCTTCATCTGTTGAACGGCGATGGCTGTGCGTCCTTCATCGTTCGAGTCGATCGAATAACCTTTCGGCTTGAACACGCCGCTGTCCGATTCGATCGCGGCCACATGGTTCTTCAACTCGTTGGCGTGGTCGGCGGCGTAGGCTTTGGCACCGGCCAGTCCATACTCTTCGTTCGTCCATAACACAACGCGAATGGTGCGACGCGGGATCATGTTCAGTTTGCGCAGGACGTTGATCGCTTCCATAGCGATTATACACCCGCCGCCGTCGTCGTTAGCGCCTTGTCCAACGTCCCAGGAGTCGATGTGCCCACCGATGACCACGACTTCTTCGGGGTTCTCGCGACCGCGCAGCTCGCCCACGACATTCGCCGAGGGCACGTCGGGGAGCGTCTTGGCTTCCATCTTGAGGTTAACGACGACCGGTACGCCGAGCCGCTGCAACCCGGCCATCATCTCGGCGTCTTCCACGCTGACCGCGGCGGCGGGCACCTTGACCTTGGCGTCTCCGTAACTCATAGCGCCGGTATGGGGACTGCGCAGACTTCTGGCGGTTACGGAGCGGACCAGGGCTGCGACGCCGCCGTGTTCCGCCGCCCAACGCGCTCCGTTGTATCGATACCGTACGGTTTTGCCATAACCCGCGCCGTGCTGGGGGTCATAGGTCGGCATGGCGTAGTTGAACAGGACGATCTTATCTTTGGCCTTGTCGCCGAGCGTTTCCAGTTCGTCGACATCGCTGACTACGACCACCGGTGCGGTGATTCCCTCGGGCGGCGTACCAACGGATCGACCCAACCCGAGTATGAAAAGCGGCGCGACGCGCGGGTTGAGCATCGTGGCTGATTCGTGCCCGCGCACCCAATGGGGAACCATTACCTTCTCACCATGCACATGCTCCTGACCATCCGCCTTCATCGCGGAGATAGCCCAGTCGATGGCCTGATCGAGCGACTTGGAGCCGCTGATTCGATGCCCGATACGCAGACAAAGGTATTCAAGCTTTGCCCAGGCATCATTCTCGGCCAGCACTGCCTGAACAATTCGCCGGGCGTCTTCGCGGTAGGTTGTGGCGATGAGCGTCGGCGAAGGTTTTTCACTCTTGTCAGGCTCAGGGTACACAAACAGGTTGGTTCCCATCATGACCACGATCAAGGTGAGTGAATACGTCATTATCAATACCTCCCGGGTACGCAAAACGGTGTGTTCCTCATCGCCTGCCGTGAGGAAAAGAACCAACCGGACCGGCCTATGGTATCCGCCTTGGTCGACGGCGACAAATGCCCAGCCTTGCTCCGCGCGGGCGATCGGCGTTACGATGAACCGCAACGTCCGAATGACCAGCGAAAGGAAGGATAGCCATGTATTCTCTTAAGCCACATAGCCGTGTCGCCGTGTTTTTGTATTCGTTGGCGCTAAGTGCCGTCGTGCTGAGTCAACAGGTCTGTTTCGGTGCAGATCAACAATCGAGGCGGGAAACGACGCCGGATCAATTGCTCGCACGCTACGCCACGTTTCGCCTTACCGCTGATCTGAGCGCGCTGAGCGCTCGCGAGCGGGCGATGATCCCGTTACTTATTAACGCAGCCAAGGCCATGGACGAGGCGTTCTGGATTCAGGCGTACGGCGATAAGCAGTCCCTGCTGAGCGGTTTGAACGATACCAGGCTCCGTCGCTACGCCGAACTGAACTACGGTCCATGGGATCGGTTGGATGACAACCGACCGTTCGTTCCGGGCGTAGGGCCCAAGCCGCGCGGGGCGAACTTCTACCCCGTAGATATGACCAAAGAGCGTTTCGACGCCTATGTCACCAAGCACCCGAAAGAAGCGCCGGCGCTTCGGAGCCTTTTTACGATGGTGCGCCACGACGCAGGCGGCGGGTTACGCGCGATTCCCTATCACGAGTTCTTTGTCGCCCAAGTACAACGAGCTGCAAGAAAACTGCGCGAAGCGGCCGCTTTGGCTGATGACGCGGGGCTCAAGAAGTATCTAACGCTGCGGGCGGCCGCGCTGCTGGATGATAACTACCGGGACAGTGATCGGGCGTGGTTGGATATGAAAACCAATACGATCGACGTCGTCATCGGTCCGATCGAAACCTACGAGGATCAACTGTTCGGCACCAAGGCGTCGTATGAAGCCTACGTGCTCATCAAAGACAAGACGTGGAGTGCGCGCCTGGCCAAGTATGCTGCCCTTCTTCCAGGATTGCAGCGTGGGTTGCCCGTGGCGGACAAGTACAAACAGGAGTCGCCCGGGACCGATTCCGATCTCAACGCCTACGACGTGGTCTACTATGCGGGCGACTGCAACGCCGGCTCGAAAACGATCGCCATCAATCTTCCGAACGATGAAACGGTGCAACTTGAAAAAGGAACGCGCCGGGTCCAACTCAAGAATGCCATGCGGGCGAAGTTCGACAAAATACTTGTGCCCATCGCGGGTGAGTTGATCGCCGCGGACCAGCGCCGTCACATTACGTTCGACGCTTTTTTCGGGAACACCATGTTCCACGAAGTCGCCCACGGACTCGGTATCAAGAATACGATTACCGGGCGCGGTACGGTGCGCGAAGCGTTGCAGGCCTATTCCTCCGCGCTCGAGGAAGGGAAGGCTGACATCCTAGGTTTGTATATGGTCACCGAGCTGTTTGCCCAAGGGGTGTTGCCTGACCGCGGCACCTCAGCCGAACGCGAAACACGATCGAGACTGTCGAACCGACCGCGTAAGGGCGCCGGTGCCAAACCGCAGGCCAAGGACAAACCTTCCGCCCGCGCCGTGGTGATGGACAACTACGTCACGTTCCTGGCGAGCATCTTTCGCTCGGTTCGCTTCGGCGCCTCCAGCGCTCATGGGCGGGCGAATATGGTCCGGTTTAATTACTTTAAGAAAAAAGGCGCCTTCACGCGCGACGCCTCAACCGGAACCTACCGGGTCAACTTCGACAAGATGAAAGAAGCCATGACCGCCCTGTCCCGAGAGATTCTTACCCTTCAAGGCGACGGCGACGTGGACGGCGTCAAAGCGCTCATGGACGAATACGGGCACGTCGGTTCCACGCTACAGGCGGACCTCGACCGCCTCTCCAACGCCGGTATCCCCGTGGACATTGTGTTCGAACAGGGCATGGACGTGCTGGAATAAACTGTGACGCTGCAGTAGTATCTTCGCGTTGCGTAGATCCATTACGAAACGATTATGCGACCGCTGCTATGCGACAGCGCCGTCCGTCGTGGTGAAGAGGTGCCAAGCCTGTGGCACGCGCTTCGTCAGGGGTGTGGTTTCTTTTCCAAATCCCTTAGCCGTTTAAGGGCCGGGTGACGGGGATTGCTCTTGGCACCTAGCTTGTATTCAGCGATCGCGTCCTGTG
>CAZWWW010000060.1:0-10513 GCA_964637715.1 uncultured Phycisphaeraceae bacterium
TCGCCGTTATCAACCACCCCGTCGCCACAACCAGGCAACGTGCAATCCGTTCGACAGGCGTCCGGCGTTGTATCGGAGTTGTTCGCGCCATTGTCGCACGCCTCACCCGCGTCGACAATCCCATCACCGCAGCTCGGCAGTGTACAATCGTTGCGACATCCATCCGTATCAATCAAGTTGCCGTCGTCACAGGCTTCGCCAGGATCAACCACACCGTTGCCGCACGTCTCAAGCTGACACGTCGAGGAACAACCGTCACCGTTAACGGTGTTGCCGTCGTCACAGGCTTCATCCGGTGTTTGAATGCCATCGCCGCATGAGGGCGATTGCGGACCGATATCCCCTTTGGTTTTCTGACTGGAAAAGCTGTCGCTGAAGCTGCCGACGAATGTCGAGCTCTCCGCGATCAACGTGACCCCGATCACCTGCCCGTTGAACCGCGAAGCCAGTGCTCCGCCCGTCGGGGTAAACACAAAATCGAAGAAGTCCGTTGGTCCGCCCGAGTCCTCGAACCCGAACGCAACAACCTCGCCGGTCAGCAGGATGCCTGTGTGATCGATCGTGCCGTTGCCGTCTTCATCCACAGCCCCCGTCACCAGAAGATCATCACCGGCAATACCGCCGAGCAGCGCTCCGGATGCGTCAACGCGAATCTGGATCACGACCGCCTGTGGCGGGACCACCCCCGAAGGGACAACGATCCGAGGCGGGTCACCGGCCAGGAATCGTATCGCAGCCGGCGCGGTATTGACCGCAAACACATCCGACGTGGCGTCGTACCCCATCGTGCCCTGACTGCCGTAGGCAATACGCGGGAAGTCGGGCGACACGCCGACAAGAGAAGCCCGCGCGGAACCCGCCAGCCCAACAAGACACACCAGCGCAGCGCGCACCACATTCGTTTTCAACAAGAACACCTCTATCCCCCTCCCATCCGGTTCCGAGCCACGTCCAACATGAACGCCCTCGTCCCGGCAGCGGTGTGGCAGTTACTGTCCGCCGCACCCTGTCGTTGTTTTCTCGATTAGTTGCCTCGACCGTGTTGGTCCGATCGTGCGCGAGGCGCGTCCGGCGTTTTCCCGGGTTGCTGTTTCGGCGTCGCCATCGAATCACCCAGCCCGCGTCGCCCGCTCGGCGCGTCTTCGGTCGTCTCAAAAGGACCGTACATCACGTCCAGAACGATCCGCGCCGGTTCTTCTCCCAAACCCACAAGGTTCAAACCAGACGTCTCAACGGTGGCCAATCCCTGCCCGGCAAAACTCAGAAACTTCGTGGCCAATCCGAGCAGCGGCGTATCCTGGCTATACGCGCCACCAAACCCGACCGCGGTACTCACACACTGCGCGTTCATAGCGGGTGGAATGCCGCACTCCGTTTCGTAATCACATTCGGTGCTTTTGACGCCGTTGAGTCGCGCCTTGCCGCGATCCGTACGAAGCGTCGACCGCCGGAAATGGTTCGGGATCGCCACCGAGGGCGACCATTGCCCGAGCATCGTCTGATCCCAGCAGCACACACATCGCCGCGTGCCCGAGAACTTCGCCTCGAACTCGTTCCAGATCGTGGCCTCGACTTTTGTGAGCACCGGACCGCATCCGTCCTGGCGTAGATCGAGATCAACCGGATGCACCGTCAGATCGGTATCAACAGTTACGGCCGTGGTCCCGCTTCCCAGCGCGCCCGTCGTCGATCCGTAAAAGTCGAACAACAGCGAATCGTACGGCGCCGTGTAATGGATACCGTCAAGAAGCAATTGATCCGGTGTACCCACTGACTCGCCGTGGCCAATGACGGGATCGCATACGCGGAACGCCCAGGCGTTGTATTCCCACGCCGAAGCGTGCTCATAGTTGACGATCAGCCCGCTGCCCTGGAGATGGTTCCAACGGATGTTCTCATACAGTCCTCGCCCGTCGGTGTTCGGCGCCTGCGCGTTGAACTTGACGGCCCAGGCGACCACGTAGCCGCGCAGAATGCGTGTCGTATTGGCTGTTTCAGGATCAAGCCGACCGGGGCCGTGCGCATCCAGGACACTGAACGCCTGGCACTTCGTGCTCCCGCGCGACGCCGACCAGGAATGGGCTTGATTGCCCGTCAGCGTGAACCGGCAATCCGCCGTGTTCCAACCCGGTTCGAACTCCTGAATCAACGTGTCGCATAGCGGATCGGCACACAACTCTTCGATGGGACGATCACCCGCAATGAAAAACGCCTGAACGTTCACATCTCCGGGGGCGTCATTCGTAAAGGTAAGAAACGTATCTTGAAGCAACGTGCGGCCATCCGCCGACCACTTGATCTCCACTTTCGAGAAGAACAACAGGCTGCCCTTGTCCGACGCGTCGCTCCGGCACATCGGCTCGCGCGCCGGCGCCGTATCGGCGGCGCCGGCGCCGCTGTTCGCCTCCGCCGCGGAAAGGTTATCGAAATCACTTGTGAAGCTACCCGTGAATCCCGACGCGGAGAGGATGATGCCGCCGCGCGCGGAACCGTAGACGCTGGCCACATCACCACCGGTTACATCAAAACGAAACTCAAGCGGGTCACCGCCAGCCGGTTTGAATCCGAACTCCGTGATCGTGCCGGTCAGCAACGTCCCCGAAGTCATGCCGAGCGTGGGAACCGTTCCGGTAATCGAAATCGTTCCGCCCACCCCGAGTGCGCCCGTTCCGTCAATCGGCGCCGTCAGCGAGAACAGACCGCCGACAATGGCGTGAGGCGGCCCGATACCGTCGTCGTCGATGTTCAGTGCAAACCCGCTCGCGCTGAGCGTATCGGACGTCGCATCGTAGGACACATCGATAAAGCTCGAGAATATGTCGGGCGCGGCGTTAAGCTGCAAACCCAACGGTGCCGCCTCGAGCGTTGAAACGCTAAGCGCGACAGCCGTGACTACCACCCAGCTAGTGACCCATTTCCCCGCCATAACCTGAACATTCCTACCATGTGGACGCGCGAGGCACCGATTCTGCAACCGGAGCACGTGCACGTCATTCCATAGGGTCCTGCCACAACGCAACATCTTTGCCCATGCGCGCAGCGTTCGATTCGATCCATCTTAACAGAAACCAGCCGCCTTACTCAATACAATAGCCGTAAGGTTTTTTCTCCCAAGTGCCAGTCACCACGGCGCGTAAGACAGTTTAAAGCGTTTTCTGATATTGTGTTTGGTCGAATCAAGTCGTTTTACCGGATGGAACAGTGATTCGACCGCTACACAAGAAGAGAGCTTGCTCTAGGCGGCTTCAAGGTGAATGGGGGTATAAGGCTGTCGGAGGCTGTCAGGACAGGTGGTTCGCCCGGCTAGGGCGGGTAGTTCACGCGCCTCGACTCAGTTCGCCGTTGTATCGCTCGTCAGGACGGGCGACCGGGGTGTTTGGAAGCGTTATTGCCCGATAACCAAAACCGGCTTTCGGATCCCAGCGGCAACCACAGGTTTGGGCGTCGATCCACACGGTTTCTAGTATTGCGACGCAGGGGTTACACGCAGGTTGGAGAGAGTGCGTGGCCGGATCGGCGACGGCAAAAAATGGTAGGGCAGGTCGTTCTTTCGCCTCAAGGCGGAAGGTTGACCTGCCATGGTTCAGGCAGGTGAACCCCCCGACATAGTCGGGCGAACCACCTGCCCTACCTTGAGGCCGCCTATAGTGTCATGCACCCGGTTGGTGAGAGGGCTACTTCCACGTCGCCATATGCTGCCCGTACCTCGTTGAAGGCGTTCTGGCAGCGCAAGAAGGCATCAACGATAACCGGATCGAAGTGTTTCCCGGATTCCCCCCTGATGATCTCAACCGCCGCCTCGTGCGACTTGGCTGGTTTGTACCGCCGTTCGCTGGTCATGGCGTCGTAGGCGTCGACAAGGGCGATAATCCGCGCGGACAGGGGGATGTCGTTACCGACAAGACCCTGCGGATAGCCCGACCCGTCGAACTTTTCGTGGTGGCTATAGGCGATTTCGATGCACATCTGCAGCAGCGGAACGGGCTGGCGGGGATCCAGGGCCTGGGACAAGACGCGCCGACCGATCTCAGTGTGCGTCTTCATGACCGTGAACTCCTCGTCCGTGAGCTTGCCCGGCTTGGTCAGGATGTCGTCGGGGATGCCGACTTTTCCCAGATCGTGCATGGGGGCGGCTTGAACGAGGCGGTTGATAAAGGGTATCGACACGAGGTCGCTGTAGGACCCGCCTCGATGCAACTCCTCCCCCAGAATGCGCGCCAGACGCGACACGCGCTCGAGATGAACGGTTGTTTCTTCGTCGCGGTATTCGGCGAGATTGCCCAGTGTGTGAATGAGTACCTTGATGGAATGCTGCAGCCGCTCACGCCGGAGCAGATTGGTCAAGGCGATGGCGGCAGCATCGGCAATGGACCGCATGCAGTTGACTTCGTCGTCCTCGAACGCCCGGTCGTCCGCTTTTTCCGTAACGTTCAACACACCGATGACGCCGTCGTTCGTGGAGAGGGAGGTTGAGACCAGCGGCGTGCACAGGAACGCGTCCCTCGTGTAGGGGCTCTCCTGCCCGTCTCGAATCGGGTAGGATCGCGCCGACACGGTCCGCCCGTTGCGAAACACCTGTCCTGCGATGCCCTCCGTAGCCCGCAATTGCATGTCTCGGGCCACTTCGGGTGAGATACCGACCGCCCGCGCGCAGACCAGTTGATCGCCGCCCTCTTCCAGAAGGAATACGGATATCCGGCTCGCGCCGGTCGTGTCTTTCACACACCCCACGAGCAGGTCCAGGATGGTCTCCTTTGTCTCCGCGTGGTTGAGTTCGCGCATGAACTCGTAGAGCGTTTGGAGCCGTTGGGTCTTGGATTGAACTTCGGCCTCGAGCCGTGCGTTCAGGTCTGCGACTTCCTTGCGCGCTTCAACGAGACGGTGTGTCGTACGCACGCGCGCCATGAGCTCTTGAACGTCGAAGGGTTTCGGCAGATATTCCTGAGCCCCCGCGTCGAGCCCACGGACTATGTCCTCCGTTCCGGCCCGGGCTGTCAGCATGATGATGGGTATCGCCGCAGTACGTGCGTTGGCCTTGAGCAGGCGCGTCACCGCGATGCCGTCCATACCAGGTAGACCGAGATCAAGAATAATGATCCCCGGACGGTGCGACGACGCCATGTCAATAGCACTTGTTCCGCTGTCGGCCTCCAGGACATCAAAACCCATACCGCGCAGATGCGTGGCGAGAATGAACCGGAGCTCCGACTCATCGTCGACAACGAGCACAGTCGGCTTGGTAGTTTGTGTAGACACGCTCATGATCGTCGTCGCCAATAGAAAACGGCTTGGTGTACCGGCTTATGTTGATCGGATAACACCCTCCACCGGTTGCGTAAGGGGCATACTTAGGAATGATTAGAGGTCGTGTGGGTCATACGAATACGGGCCGCTCCGCGTAGGCTATACACTGACAGGCCCAACGTCCTTTGTTTGCGAACATTTTGAAAGTGGGTCTTACAGATCAAGAGAAGCGCCCGTCCGAGAACTCGAAACGTCTGTTTTTGTGGAATGTGGAATCGACGGCTACGGTATCGTTGGACGATCCCGTCTGGGACAGCGCCGATCGGCTACAGCAATATCCGTTATTGTGTATCGCCCTATCGAGTCGATTCGCCGGATGAAACGATGATTCGACCGCTACACAAAAATAGAGCTTGCTCTATGGTTCGGGGGTTCAACAGCCTGAACACGCCTCTTGTTTGAGGTTCGTCAGAAACCGGTGGCTGCGGCGCGCGGCGCCAATGGCCACATGACTGTGGCGAGAGAGTTCGACGTGCAGGGGACCGGTGTACGCCGCTCGTACAAAGGAGCGCATCGACGCGTCGAAGTTTATCTCGCCCTCGCCGAACATCAGGTGCTCGTGCACACCACGCCGCATGTCCTCGATATGCACATTGCAGAGGCGATCGCCCCATGTGTCGAGGTGGCGATCCAGGTTCCCGTCGTCGAGGCACATGAGGTGGCCTATATCGAGGGTCAACCCGAGACAGGCATCGGGAACCCGATCTATCAACTCGCCAAAGCGCGCCATGGTATCAACGAACATCGCGGGCTCGGGTTCTAAGGCAAGACGTACCCCGCGCGACGCGGCATGATCCAACACGACAGCCAGCGAGCGCGTGAGCCGCTTCCACAACGTCGGTTCATCCGCCCCGTCGTCGGAGGCGCCGGACCAGAGCGACACGGTATCAGCATTGATCTTCGAAGCTACATCAATAGCCGCGATGATGAAATCGATTCGCCGGCGCGCATCCTTGGTCGCCGCGCTAAGCAAGGTAGGTTGGTGCTTGCGCCACGGATCGAGAATGAATCGCGCGCCCGTTTCGATCGTCGGGCGCAGACCGGTCGATTCGATAAGCGGCGCAATCGAGCGAACACACGCGTCCACGCCTTGCTGATCCGGTGGATCGAGGTGATCTCGCTCCAGCGTGATCGCCACGGCGTCGTAGCCGATATCTTTGAGAATCATCAATGTATCGGCCAGGCGGTGATGGGCGAAACCGTTTGTGTTGTAGCCGAAAAACACGCTGAATCCTCCCGGCAACAAGGGTGGGCGAAGGTTCACAGCCGGTCTCTTGGAGCGTAGTACGGAAACACGGCAGCCGTCCGTCGAATCCGCCGGCGACCGCCCGGAACGGATGGATCGGCCGACACCACGTTATTAGAGCAAGCTCTCTTTTTGTGTAGCGGTCGAAGCGCAGTTTCAACCGCGGAATCGACTCGATGCGGCGATATACAAAAACTGAATATGCTGTAGGTGCGTCAAAGGCCACTGCGTCGCGAGCATACGCTGCGCGGTCGCGCAGGCTGAAGCCTGCGGCTCTGAGTGTTGTTGAATAGTCCAAACGCGTATCGACGCTATTTTGTCCAGCGATCCAGCCACGCAATCACCATGTCGTGCCACTGAATGCTGTTGGCAGGTTTAAGCACCCAGTGGTTCTCATCGGGGAAATAAAGAAACTGACTGGGAATGCCTCGCCGCTGGAGCGCGGTGAACGTGGCCATGCCTTCGGTTTCGACAACACGAAAATCGTGCCCGCCGTGGATCACGAACATGGGCGTCTTCCAGTTTTCGACAAAACGAATCGGGTTGTGCTCTTCATAGCTCTTGGGATTGGTCCACGGCGTGCCCATGTGGTCCCACTCAGGAAACCAGAGTTCCTCGGTCATAAAGTAGGCGGTGCGCTCGTCGAGGTTCCCGTCGTGGTTGACCAGACAGCGAAAACGATCGGACCAATTCCCCGCGATCCAGTTAATCATGTACCCGCCGAACGACGCCCCCAGCGCAGAGACGTGGTCACCGTCCATCCAGGGATAGCGCTCCAACGCAGCCGCTAAACCTTTTTGAAGATCGACCAGCGGTTTGCCGCCCCAGTCGCCGCGGATGGAATCGCAAAATGCCTGGCCATAACCGGTTGAACCGTGAAAGTCGATCATCACAGCCGCATAGCCCGCGCCGGTATACGCCTGTGGGTTCCAACGGTAATGAAAATGGTTGCCGAACGAACCCTGCGGTCCCCCGTGGATCAGAAAGGCCACCGGATATTTCCTGGTCGAATCGAAGTCGATTGGTTTCACCACGCAGCCGTGCACGGTTTCGCCGTTCCAGCCTTCGAACGAAAACTGCTCGAAGTTGCCCATGCGGGTAGCGGCGATTTTTTCCGCGTTGATGTGAGTGATAGCCGTTAACCCGGTTCCGTCGGCATCGATCACGTGCAGCTCGAGCGGAGATTTGAGATCATCGAGACCGAACACGATTCGATCATCGGCCACCGCGATCGATGAAACCGTTCCCTGTTCATGCACAACGCGTGCGGCTCCGCTACCCGCATCGACTGCGAACAGAGAACGCTGGCCCACATTGTCCGCGTTGACAAACAGGTGCCGCCCATCCTTAGACCACGCGATCGAACCCGGCGACCGATCCCACGCCTCCGTCAATGTCCTTGTCGACCCACCGGGCCATTCCATGATTCTGATGCGAAACCGATCGGCCTCATAACGGGGTCGAACCATGGATAGAAAC
Organism: uncultured Phycisphaeraceae bacterium; assembly: GCA_964637715.1. Classification (GTDB taxonomy): domain Bacteria; phylum Planctomycetota; class Phycisphaerae; order UBA1845; family UBA1845; genus CAZWWW01. The sequence continues at coordinate 8,030 of CAZWWW010000060.1, forward strand.
GCCAGCCACTTGCCGTCCGGTGAGAAAACCGGGTTCGCGTCCCACGCCTCGTTGTCGTCCGTGAGCGACTTCGGGCCAAGCGAACCGTCAATCGGCACCTTATAGAGATCGAAGTTCGTCGACCACGGCTCCGCCCGGCCGGCATCCCTCGCCACAAACACGAGGCCCTTACTGTCCGGCGTAAAGACGAAATCCTCTGGACCGCCGAACGGTTTGATCGGGCAGTCCGCGTCCATGCCGCTCATGACGTCGATCGCATCCCCGCCGCCGACGGGCAACACAAACAGATGCGCCCGTCGTCCGTCTTTCCAGGTATCCCAATGACGGATGAACAATCGATCGAACACACGTCCACTGGCCTTGCGTTCCTCGCGCTCCTTGAGTCGATCGACGGGGTCTTGGATCGTCTTGGCGTCGGGAAAGACCTCCATGGAGATCGCCAACGATTCACCGTCCGGTGAAACCGCCAGCGCGGCGATGTCCAGCGGTTGCTTCGAGACCTGAACCGCCTCTCCACCGTCCACCGCAATCCGCCAGACCTGCGTCTTGTCGGATCGGCTCGACAAGAAAAAGATGGATCGGCCGTCGGGCGACCAACGCGGGTTCCAATCGTTCTCGGGGTGAGCGGTCAAACGGCGGAGGTTGTCTCCGTCCACGTCCACGAGCCAGAGATCGGTTCGCCCCCGGTTCGCATCGAGGTCGGTGGTTCGCAGCACGAACACGATCCGACCATCGTCGGGCGAAACTTGGGGATCGCTAATGCGATCCATGGCGAGCATGTCGTGCACGGAAAACGGATGGGTTCCATTGGCTGAGGCGAACGAAGCCATCAGCAGAACGGGTACCACCAGGAAAGCGAACGATGTATGCATGGTTTTTATCTCCGATTGTTGTTTGGCGTCACATGCCCACAGGCAGATGCCGAGTCGCCCCATGATAAAACGCCGGCCTGTTTCTAACCAGCACCACAACTTACAATTCTGTACACGAACCCGTCGGCGATTCACGAATACGATGCTATGGCGGATTGGGATCGAGCGGTTGGGCTTCGATCCGGGTGGATTGTCGTTCGCCGCTGCGTTATACTGAAACAAACCTTTGGGTTGCTCGATCATGAACCAAGCACAAACGCTGAGCTATCACCCAGCCAAGCCGTCAACGGTGTACTGTACGCAATGCGGCAGGCCTATGCGCGTCGCCCGGCAACACATGCGGGAGGTCGTTGCCTGCCCCCACTGTCGCCAACCGACGGAACCCTGGCGTGCGGCGTCGCCGAACCCTACGCCCAACGTCCAGCCGCCACCGCTCCCCCCACCGGGACAGCGACCGGGACCGGAGCCCGTTGATGCACGACAGGCGGCGTGGCAGGCGGGGTATTCATGGCGGAACAAGTGGGTCGCGGGTACGCTGGGTATTCTGCTAGGTTGTCTGGGTGTGCATCGATTCTACCTCGGCTCGAAGGGAATCGGATTGACCCAACTCCTTCTGAGCGTCTGCTCGCTTGGTGTCCTTTCTCCTGTTGTCGGTATGTGGGGGTTTATCGAAGGTGTTCTTTGCTTTTGCGGCGCGATCGATGACGCCGACGGTCTACCCCTGAGCGGATAAAACGCCGTGCAGCTTCCGGTCCACGACCCGCATCACGTTCCACTTCGACCCGCACACGACGTTCGCGCCATGGCGCTGGCCATCCAATCCAATCTCGCGCGGCTGCGCGATGCCGATGCGCGGCGCGCTCACCTGGACCCTGCACACCACGACATCCGAGTGCCGAAGGTAACTGAAGTCGTGAAGTTTGCCGAAACACTCATTTCGGACGATATACTGCTCCCATTCTCTGCGGAGCAGGTGCATGGCCACCTCCACGAAGTGTGGGGGCAATTCTGCCTGATGTGTTGGTTGTTTTCGGTGACGTCGTCGCCTGCGGACGCCGATCTCTCGCGGCTTGACGATAAAAGCGATATGCACTGCGAAGCCGCGCTGGAAGCGAAGCACGCCGAGGTGCATGCCCTGTTCTGGCGTATCGAGTTCGAGCGGCGGATGCGATCCGATCCGGCATACGTTGAGTCACCGCGGTTCGCCGACCATCAATCCCTGGCCGAGCGCATTCCCGTTATCGCGCTCGGAACGCCGGTACCTGACGCCTCGGGTGCCGCGCTGGTGCTCTCTGCTCGAGAGCACGCCGGCATGCTGGCGACGCTCCGCTGGGTTATGGATGCCCGCCGCTCGTGGGGGACGGCCGAGATGACCGCACTGGACGAGGGCCCGTTCTAGTCTAGAGTTTTGCACTTTTTCGGAGGCCGGAAGTCCCGCTTTTCCTGGGCTTTGGAACAACGTCGGGATTTATCGCGACCCCGGTTCGATGGCGCCATCTGCGAGAAAGACCCGGCTCGTCGGCATGCCCGCGTAAACCAAATCCCAAGACTGAAAAACTCTAGCCCGGATTATTCATGACCTTCGCCTATTGATCGACCTCCTTGTGAGCTA
>CAZWWW010000061.1:0-10168 GCA_964637715.1 uncultured Phycisphaeraceae bacterium
GCAAACAAGTTTGCCCATGCCACCCACAACGAACCCTAAGAATAAGCTGTGACGCAGCACTAGTGCGGCGTTGACCTGAGCGTCGAGCCAAGACCATACCACGACTGCGCCCGGACGAATAGGATGATAGTGTCGCACTTCAGCGATTTCCAGCATCAGGCGAAGAAAACCTGTAAAAAATAAGTAACATGCCCGTAATCGGCTACAAGGGCGATCATCGCTAACCATGGGAAACGCATGGCGGGCCATCCGATCGAGACGTCCCATCGCTCCTCACGACCTCGCAGAAGCGGGTAGGCGCCCAGAGCAAGACGCTTTTCTGTGGTGGATTACGGTATAGTGCACCGGGCGCTCTAGCACCCATCACGCCGTAAAGATCGCATCAAAGTCAGTGTCTCTTTATTTGAATCAGTATCGGACTGGCCTCTCCGATGCGCGAAACCGGACGCCGCGCTTAGTCTGCAACATGCTGTTAGATCCCGAACGACTACTGTGGTGAACCAATACCCGGTGTCGCGAAGGGGCGGAACCCAATCCCGGGCCGGACGCTTTTCAGCGGATCGCTCAGCGAAGTTTCTCTCGATCCTCCGACGTTGTACTCTTCGCGAATCTTCAGCCGCTTGTTTACCGCGCCGCGAGCGCGTCGAGCGATACGACCGCCCGACTCAACATCTCGTTTGAGAGAATGAACACCCCCGGTTGTCCCGAGACCCGCGCGAGGCGTCCCGGCGGTGCGCCGGCACCGGCACCCTGACCGGAAACGAGGAGCACTTGATGTGTTCCGTCCTTCATATCCACGGTGATCGTTCGTTCGGGATCGTTCAGACCGGTCACTTCCTCGTTTGCAGCGGCGTCGTAGCGTACGAACCGTTCGGTCTTGAGATCGCGGATGCGCAGCAGGAGATCTTCAACCTTCTTGGCGTCCAGCGGCAGATCGGGCTCGCCCCCATACACCCAGCCGTCGTCTTTCCGCGTGAAGGCGTACTCGGTATCGCCGTGACGGACGCCAAACGACGTGACGTTGGCTGCATCAAAGGAGAACACCGCTTCTTCACGAAGCTCCGCCCGAAGCTGGGCATAGAACGAGCCGGCGATTTCGAAGATAGACCCCTTGTCCCGGCGACGGGCGTAGTAGCCGGCGTCGTGCTGCGTCGCGACAAGATCGTACGTCGAATCATCCGCCATTTGGATCGAAAGTCGAACGGCCGGGTCGTCGAGTCCGTATCCCGTCTCCTGACCGGTCGAAGCCACCACGCGCTCGGCATGAAGCGTAGCCAAGGCGCTGACCAACTTTGTTACCGCGTCGGTTCGAACCGGCGCTTGCACCGGCTCAACCATCGACCATGTGCTGTCATCCGACCGTGCGATGGCAAAATGCAGGGGCTTCTCTGCGAAAGGGGCTTTTACTGAGAACGTCAGTCGTTGAATCTTCGAGGGCGCCAGGTTGAAGATGGTTCGGTCGCGGTAGACCAGCGGCGTCTGAAGCAGCGGTTCGACATCCGACGACCGGACTTTCGCCAGAGGCCCTTCGACGCCGAATCTTAGAAAGCTCAGCAGCTTGGTCGTCTGATCCGTCGGGTTGCCCACAAGCACACGAACGGGTGCGTCCGCGTTCGGCAAGGTCAAGGCGATCGTCGCCCGGGGTTTGTCAAGCCCGGTAACCTCCGGGGCGACGGTTCCGTCCACGAAGGCTGTTGCTTTTAGATCAGCGAGCGCTGTCAACAAACGTTTGACGGCCTTTCCCTCGGCGTGTTCATTTCCCGGATCGATCCACCAGGTGCCGTCGCGCCGCGCGAGTTTCAGCGCCTGTCCTTCAATGTTCAGATCGATTCCCGTCGTCGCGGAGGGAACGTCCACGTCGGCGACGTGCATGTCCCGCCACTCGCCCATGACCGGTCGGAGTTTGTCGGCGATTGTTTTCGCGATCGTCCCCACGATCGGCGGGTCGCCCACCCTGAAATAAACCTTCGTCTCCTCGCCGATCGGGCCTCGATCCGACAAGTAAAGATCGTAGACCGTGGTGCGCGTCTTGGGCGCCGCATCATCAGGTTCTTTCTGTTCCTTTTCGTCCTTGGCCGACTCGTTTTCCTTGTCGTCCTTTTTCTTTTTGGGTTCCTTGACCTCCTGCTCCACGGTGACGTGTATCGCTATCGGTGCCTGGTCCAATCCGTAGATCGCCAGTTTGCCGGCATCATCGTCGACCCATGCACCGGCGCGCAGTATGCTCAGCGTCTGGACCGCCCCGGCGACTTTATCCGTCGCCTTCGCTGACACCGGCGCGGTCATCCGCCAATCGGATCCTACGGGTATGAACGCATACGTTCGCGTGTCGCCGCCCGACCGGTCCACGATTTCCAGTTGCTTCACTTCGTTCGGCTTGAACGTCCACGGCTGATTGTCGCGGTAGGCGATCGCCTTTGATTTGAAGAGATTGTTAAGGCTCGCCTTGCCGACACACACGCGATCACTACCGGCCAGGCGCACATAGGTCGTACTCGCCGATGCCGGTTTGCCGATCTCGATCGTAGCGGTTTTCCCATCGCGATCCGTCAGCTTCACCGTGGCATGCGGCGGATCGAGTCCGGCATCCGCGGGGGAAACGCCGCCGGCTTCGCCCGGTCCGTAGCTGATTTCATACCGCAGGCTCGTGAGCTGACGCGGGATGCGGTCGACTTCCCACCGGATGGCTTTGGTGTCGAGCGGTGCCGTCATGCGCCATTCGCCGGTCATACCCTGGTCGGTCTCCACGCGCTCAAACACCCATTGGTCGTCGTGGTTTTTGCGTTTGACCTCGACCCGGATCACCTCACCCAGTTTGTCCTCGATGAGATCGCGCGCGGTGACCGGCGTGCTCGGAACCGGCGCGGCCCCGGCGGGCGCGGTCGGCTGCGAGCGCAGGACCACCAGCGCAAACACGGCAACGACCAAAAAAAAGGCTAGTGCGACTGTGGTTTTGACGTTCATCGTTGGTTTCTTAAACAGTACCCCACCGAAGCAATCACGATTCGGGTCACGCCGGTTTGAGCCCGGGGGTGCGCCCACGACATCCGGCGGCGACCACGCGCGCCTAGTCGCAGGAAACACCTTCCCAACAAGCTTCCACTACCGACGGCGGACCCACCAGGCCACGCACCCGCACGCCAGTGCCAGGGCGGGCCACACAAAAATCGTCAATACCTGAACCGCCTTGACCGTCGAGGGGCTCTTGACCTCGAGCACGGCGGTGTCGATCGGTTGACCGACGTTCATAAAGTCCGTGTTGTCGTTCAGCCAGTGCAATGAGTTTACGAGCAGGGCTACGTTGCCCGGGTTTCGCGATCGAACCGAGAGTCGTCCTTGCGCGGTCATACTCAACGCCTGGGCGAACGCGACACTATCAAGCGCGAAGTCGCGCCCGCTGATCACTACGATCTTGGCGTCGCCTTTCTCGGCTGCGACCGCCAGCGTAAACGGGCCTTCAGAATCACCCGGCGCCAAGTGCATGAAGCCCTCGGTATCCACCTGTTTTTGGTACTCCTGGATGTTCTTGATCGCCCATACGCCGTCGCGCTTCGGCTGGATGACGAGCGGTTCAACCTTAACGCCTTCGGGCAACGCGTCGGCTATTTCCAGCGGGGCGCACCACGGCAGCGCCAGCACCCGCGACTGCGGACCACTCACGATCGGATGGTCGGTGACCTCGAGGTCGTTCATGTTGAAGAAATCCCGCCGTCCCACGCCGTATTTGCCGGGCGCGGTATTTATGGTCTCGATCAGCAAACGCGAATCCAACGTGATCCCCCAGGTCTCCTTGAGGTATTGCCCGTAGTCGTACGTAGCGGGGATCGGACCAAACGGACCGGGAAACCAGCCGGCGATGAACAACGCACGACCCTTGTCCCCAATGGCGTCCACCACCGCCTTGCGCTGCGCATCCGAGAAGGGCGGTTCCTGCGAAGGACGACCCATCGGACCGCGCTGCGGATCGGTCGGTTTCAATACCACGAAGATGGTTCGTGTGGGCGCCGGTTCGATCGCGGGCATCGATTCGTCCGCTTTGACGTCCCACTCTTTGACCACGAAGTTGGCGTCTTCGAGTTGCTTTTTCATTTGCGCATAGGGCGCCGGCGGTTGACCGGGCATAAAGCCGCCCATGAACAAGGGCGGACCGCCGTAACGCACGAACACGACGGCGGTTTGCTCCTTATGGGTTACACGCAGGATGGCCGAGGTAACCTTTTCTTCGCCCTTGAAGGCGCGGTCCTTGAACCGGGCGGCTCCCCCCTTGTTGCGGTCGATCGGGGGCCACACCGAGGAGAAATCGACAACGAGGGCATCCTGATCCGTTTCCACGATGATGGGATTGGCGTTGGGTTGAAGCTGGCGCAGCAGATCGTCAATGCTGAGCGGCTCGAGCGCCTGGAGCGTCGTCGTTTCGCCTTCGAGCGCCGTTACCAAGTCCGCGTAGCGCCCGCCCGCCCCGTTCAGGAAGTTCTTTACTGTGTCGGGTAGATCAGGGTTTCGCTGGACCTGAGCCCGCCCGAACTGGTTTACGTCCTTGAGCATTTTGCTCACGTCGCGGTACATGGTCTTGAGCACGGCGACGGCCGCGGTGTGCTGCGGGCTGACGTCGCTCATCAACGCATCAATCTGCTCGCGCGACGCATCCAACTCCTGGGTCCAGCGCTGGAACAAAGATTCGATCTGTCCGACCGCCGCCCCGGCGTCACCGTTGCTCATGGGCCCGGTCAAACCACCCAGCGCATCGATCTCACGCTGTAGCAGCGCTCGAATCTTCGGATCCAACTCGGATCGGTATTTTTCGATGGCTTTGACATAGGGTTCGAGTTCCTTTTTGAACTTCTCCTTACCCCGCAGCCTTGCTTCGAGCTCTTTAAGTTTTTCGTGATCGCTGAGGGGGTTGATCCATTCAGCGCGCACCTTCGACCGCGCCGACGATTCGTACAATCCGAGCAGATCCTTGACCGCCCGGCGATACAACGGCTGTTCGCGCTCTTCGAGGTCAGTCTCGAAATAAAGCGAAGTGAGCGTGATATCCTGATCGAGGTTGTTGAGCAGACGGATCGTGCCTTCGCTCAGGCTGTTGACGCCGGTGGACGTCATGTCGAACTTAGCCGCCGGGAGGTTGTAGGCGATCGCCTGCAACACGCCCACGACCGCGACCGCCAGGATGATCGTCACCGCGACGTTCGCCCCGACCCGTACCCGCCGACGGCCGGACCGCGGCGCTGCCGGTTGTGACTCGTTCCCCGAAGCGTCTACTGCCATCGCCGCATCTCCAATCGCTTGACTGAGAGGAACAAAAACAGCGCCGTGCCGGTGACAAAGAACACCACGTGGTTCAGATCAATCACCCCGAGCACGAAATCGCTGTAATGCGCCCGAATCGAAATCTGCTGGAGCAGCGCCCGAAACCAGCCGGTTTCCACCTGCGTCGCCAATCCCTGTGACGCAAAGGTGGTCAGCGCCAGCAGCGCCAGACTCAGCAATACGGCAATAATCTGATGCTTCGTACACGCGCTGAAGAACAATCCGACCGCGACATATAGCGCCCCCAGAAACGCCAGACCGATGAAATTGCACACCAGCAGTTTGACATCCACCGCCCCGAACAGCGCCAAAATGACCGGGAAGATCAACAGCGTCGCCAGCAACGTCAGATAGACCACAAGACAACCGAAGAACTTCCCCAAAACGATTTCGGTCTCTTTCACCGGCGCGGTCAGCAACGTTTCGATCGTGCCCGCGCGAAACTCTTCGCTCAACAGACGCATCGTCAACATCGGTACGACAAACACGAGAATCAGGAGCATCCAGAACTCCAGCAGTCCGCGCAACGACGCCTCCGCTCCGGCGTAAAACACGCCGAGTCCAAACGCCAACCCCGAGGCGAACAGGAAGATGGTCATCACGATGTAGGCGATCGGTGAAAGAAAATACGCGCCGATCTCGCGTTGAATCATTGTTGTAATCACACGCATGGCCTGGTTTCCGATAGCTTGTCTTTAGGGCACGACACCCGGGCAACGTTCTGCGTCGCAAAGGAGGACCGGTCGGTGTTGCCCCGTTGTGTGGGCACGAACCTGCCTGACAACAGACCGCATTACTCCTCGCGGCGGGCCTGGGCCTGCTCTGCGATAATCTTGACGAAAAAGTCCTCAAGGCTGGCCGCCTCGCGGTGCAGCTCGCGCAGCGCCCATCCTTTTGACGTACTGAGTCGAAACACATCTTCGCGCACGTCATGAGTCGGTTTCGGCTGCACCGACGCGCGCACCCAGCCGTTGTTGCTTGTCAATTCCAACGCCTCGACCCCGGACAGTCCGCGGAGACTCGTCTCGACCTCCTGCGCCGGGGCCTTTAGCTCAGCCACAATACGCGCCTCGGCGCTGAAGTGATCCCGCAACTCCTGCGGTGAACCGCGGGCTACGATGCGACCGCCCGCGATGATAATCGTGCGCGAACACATCTGCTCGACTTCGTGAAGAATGTGCGAACTCAGCAGGATCGTATGGCGCTCACCCAACTCGCGGATCAGGTTGCGCGTTTCGCGGATTTGCGTCGGATCCAACCCGATGGTCGGTTCGTCGAGAATGAGCATGGGCGGATCGTGCATGATCGCATCCGCCAGCCCCACGCGCTGCTTCATACCTTTGGACAACTGCCCGATCGGTCGGTCGATAAACTCACCCAGCCAGCAGCGCTCGACTACGCTGCGGATCGCGTCGCGGCGCTCGGTCACATTCATACCCCGCAGCTTGCCGCGAAAGTTCAGATATTCTCGAACACGCATGTCGGGATAAAGCGGGGTCGATTCCGGCAGGTAGCCGATGCGGCGACGTACCTCGATGGAGTCGGCGAACACGTCGAACCCGGCGACGCTGGCCGAACCGCTCGAGGCGGGATGGTAGCAGGTCAGGATGCGAATCGTGGTGGTCTTGCCGGCACCGTTCGGTCCCAGAAAGCGGACCACGCCGCCTTGCTCGACCTCAAACGAAATGTTGTCGACGGCCAGGAACGAGCCGTAGCGTTTGCTCAGGTTCGATACACGGATCATGCCACTGTTCCGTTCATCAGATTGTGTGCTGACCGACCGGACACCCGATCCGGGCAGGAGCGCCGATCCTACCCGAACCGCGGCGTGGTCATCTGTCGGATGGGGATAAGTAACGTCGTGTACGCCGATGTCAACCCATGTCCGTAGCGTGTTACGAACTCAAAACGCTGCACGCTTCCTCGGGTGCGTGACAGTATTCGCGGCGTTTTTTGGGGGTTATCATGAGGGTGGGGTTGGCCATGGATGGCGGATCTTGACGTTTGGGAGATGGGTTCATGGAGGAACCCAATCATGGCAGCACGGAGCACACGTCAGGAGGCGCGGGCGCGGACCGATGCGCCCACATCGTGCTGCTCTCATTGATTCCGCGTACACGATGGGGCACAGGCCATCATTGGAGGCGATCGAGGACGCCCGTATCACCGGCGACGAGAACAATGTCGTTCGCCTCGAACGCGCGATCGGGATCGGCCAGGGTCCACGTTCCGTCACCGCCCTTGTTGGAGCGTGTGGCAATGACATGCAGGTGGTCTTTTTGCCTTACATTAAGCTTCGAGAGACGTTTGCCGACCCATCGCTTCGGCGCATGCACTTCCACGACGGAAAACGCCGTGCCGACCGGAAAGTAATCGAGCGTTCCGCGTCCGACGAGAATACCGGCGATACGTTCAGCCGCCTCTTTTTCGGGCGTGACGGGTCGTGTCGCGCCGACAATGCTCAAGATTTCGGCGTGTGTGGGGCTCAGTGCCTGAACAACAATGTTCTCAATGCCCGCCTTCTTCAGGTAGTTTGTAACGAGAATACTGGGTTCCATGTGCTCGCCGAGATCGACGACCGCGCATTCCACATTGTTGGGAAGGATTTCCGCATAGAGGTCGGCGTTCAGGGCATCGGCTTTCACCGCGTTGTCCACGATGTCTCGGGCCCAATCCACCTTGGCCGGATCGGAATCTATGGCGAGTACATCGCATCTGCGCTCGGCGAGCGCCTCGACCATGTGCTTGCCGAATTGTCCCAGTCCGATGACTACAAAACTGCGCATACCATCCTCATCCTATGGCCAGTTCTTCACTCGGGTATTCGAACGGCGGTGCCGGTCGTGGTTTGAACACCGCCAACGCAACAGCCAGCGGACCCAATCGTCCGACGATCATGCAGGCGATTATCATCAACTTGCCCGCGACGGACAAACCGGCTGTGACCCCCGCGGATAAGCCTACCGTGCCGTAGGCGGAAACCGCCTCAAACGCCAGCAGCATGAACCGGTCGCTGCGTACATCGCTCACCGCCCGCCGTTCCTCGGTCAGCAACAACACCGACACGGTAATCGTTAAGAAGATCAAGCTCAACAGCAGCAGCGTGTACGAACGCCGCACCAACTCCGGGGGGACCGTGCGTCGAAACATGGTTACGGATTCTCGACCGCGCACCCGGGCAAACACGGCGTACAGGATGACCACTGTTGTCGTGACTTTGATCCCGCCCGCACACCCGCCCGGTGCCCCACCGATCAGCATGAGAAACATCGTGAAGAATAAGGTTGGCTCGCGCATGGCCGAAAAGTCGATCGTGTTGAAGCCAGCCGTCCGCGTGGTTACCGACTGAAAAAAGCTCGCCAGCGCCCGTTCACCGGCTGAGAGCCCCTGTAAACTCATATCGCGCTCGAAAACCAGGAACATCACCGTGCCCAGCACCCACAACGCGATGCTCCCCACCAGCACCACCCGCGTGTGGAGGTAAAGACGAACCGGGCGTCGCAGCGTTTTACCAATCAACCAGATACCCATCTGGTAGAGCGCGATAAACCCGATCCCACCCAAAACGATCAACGCGCAGAACGTGAGATTGATGGCCGTATTGGATTGGTAGGCTGTCAGGCTATCGTCAAACAGCGAAAAGCCCGCGTTGCAAAAAGCGGAAATGCTGTGAAACGTAGCCGACCACCAGGATTGCGAGCCGTTCCAGAGATCGTGCAGAATGAACACGCCCGCTGTTTCGACGACGGCGGTGACCACGAACACGAACAACAGCAGCCGCAAGGGCTTCACGCGGACGGCGGACAACGAGCTCTGCGTGGCGAAATAGGTGGAGAACTTGGCGCGCCCGGCGGTGACCAGCAGGAAGGTGGAGATCGTGCTGATGCCCAACCCGCCGAGTTGGATCAGCGTCAAGACGACCCCTTCACCGAAGGGGCTGAGTCGCTGGCCTATATCGACTGTCGTTAAGCCGGTTACGCAAATCGCCGAGGTCGCGGTAAACAGGGCGTCGATCCAGCCGAGTTGATCCGTCTGGGTAGCGGAGTCGGTGCGCAGGAGGATCGCGCCGACCAGAATGGCCGTCACCCAGGGCGCGACGAACTTCGCCAGCCCGATCAGAGATTGTAATCCCGGTTGGCGTGGTTCCGGCATGGTGACAGTTTACCGCCGGTGGTTCATGTTGAATAGAACGGGATCAAGCTGGCCCGGTTTCCCGTCAAAACCCGGCGACGGTCATTGAATCGACGAATCGATCGGCTAGAGCAAGCTCTCTTTTTGTGTAGCGGTCGAATCACCGTTTCATCCGGAGAATCGACGCAATACGGCGATACACAATAACGGACTATGCTGTAGGCGGTTCGATTCGAACCGCACCGAAGAGGGTTCCGTAGGTTGGGTCATCGACCCAACATGCCGAGCGTCCAACAATAAACGAATAACACGTGTCGGATCGATGACCGGACCTATCTGGCTATCCGGTTTGCGGCACGTTGACGGAAGGTATGAAAAAGCTAACGTGACGGGTGCAAGGAGCGGTGTGTGAAGGTGTCGCGATGAAGCTGTTCGTAGGGCATGTGCAAGACCCTACCCCACCAAGTTCGCGGCCGGCCGGCAATAGCCTGCCCGGTGCTCATCTAAGGTAATGGGCACGAAGAAGAAGACGGCGGCTTGCTGCGGAATCATCGTCGTTGTAGCGACGGCGGTGGGCATGGTTTACGGTGGCACACACGGCGCCGGCTCAAATCTTGCCGCTTAGGCAGGCGGCGCGCCATGGGGGCACGTGCTTTTCGATCGGTTCAAGTAAGGTGAATCGAGTTCATCCAGAAGGGAGCAGGTCGATGACCTCCGCGCAAGAAAA
>CAZWWW010000062.1:0-10153 GCA_964637715.1 uncultured Phycisphaeraceae bacterium
GTCCTCGCCAGGGTCACGCGCTGGCGCATCCCGCGTGAGAGGTTCTTGATCGGCGTGGTCCGCTTTTCGGTCAGCCAGAGTTGTTCGAGCCAGAAGTCGATGCGTGAGTCGGCTTCCGCTTGGTCGATGCCATAGGCCCCGGCAATGAACTGAAGGAATTGCTCCGTTGTTAGTTCCTCATACGCCGGGGGCGTGTCCGGTGCGAACCCGACGTGGTGACGCACGACCTCATGCTCGCCCAGCACCGGCTTGCCCATGATCCGGGCGATCCCGCAGGTCGGCGCGTGCAGACCGGCGAGCACGCGCATGAGCGTGGTCTTGCCCGCTCCATTAGGGCCCACCAGTCCAAGCAACTGATTGGCGCCGAGGTCAAACGACGCGTCCCGCACGGCGACGAGCGTGCCGAACTCGACGCGAACCTGTTCCGCGGTAAGAAGCGTGGTCATAACCGTCGTCGCCGCGTCCATTGGATCGGGCTCCGTCAACTGAAAAGCGATTGTTTTGATGGCGCGACGCCCGTGCTGTCACCGGTAGGACGCCGACTGTCCATGCCGTCTGTGACTACAGGTGTTACGAAGCGACAGCGCGGTCTATACCCTTGACCGCGCGTTCGGTCAAACTATAGTGCCATCCACCATGACTACGACCATTACGCATGTCGAAGGGCGCGAAGTGCTTGATTCGCGCGGGAATCCTACCGTAGAGGCGACCGTCGTGCTCGAAGATGAGAGCTATGGTGTGGCGATGGTTCCGTCGGGGGCGTCAACCGGTGAACACGAAGCGGTTGAGCTGCGTGACGGTGATCCGAAGCGCTTCGGCGGCAAGGGCGTGCTTAAAGCGTGCGGGCACGTCAATACGGAAATCGCGCAGACGATCGTCGGGTTCGACGCGACCGACCAGGAAGAGGTTGACGCCGCGATGATCGAGCTGGACGGGACCGACAACAAGTCGAACCTCGGCGCGAACGCGATCCTGGCGGCGTCCCTCGCCACCGCCCGCGCCGCCGCTCAGTCCTGCAATCTTCCGCTGTTTCGTTACCTCGGTGGTCCCAGAGCCCACCTTTTGCCCGCACCGATGATGAACATCATCAACGGCGGCAAACACGCCGACAACAACGTCGATTTTCAGGAGTTTATGATTCAGCCGTGGGGCGCGCCGTCGTTTGCCGAGGCGCTGCGCATGGGTTCGGAAATCTTCCATGCGTTGCGCAACGTGCTTCAGAAGCGCGGGTACAACACGAACGTCGGTGACGAGGGTGGGTTTGCGCCTGATCTGAAATCGAACGAAGAAGCGCTCGAAGTCATTGCGGCGGCGGTGGAGGCGGCGGGTTATTCGCTGGGTTCAGACGTCTGCATCGCGATCGACCCGGCTACTTCGGAGATGTTCGACAAAGAAAGCGGGCGCTATCGGTTTTTCAAATCCGCGCCGGACAAGAGCGTAACGTCAGACGAGCTTGTCGATTTTTGGGCCGGTTGGTGCGACAAGTATCCCATTCGTACGCTCGAGGACGGTTTGGCCGAGGACGACTGGGACGGATGGAAAACGCTGACGGCGCGGTTGGGGGATCGCGTTCAGCTTGTTGGCGACGACCTCTTCGTGACCAATACCCGGCGGCTGCAAAAAGGCCTTGATCTCAGGGCTGCTAATGCCATTCTGATCAAAGTGAATCAGATCGGCACGCTCACCGAAACCTTCGCCGCGATCGACATGGCCATGCGAAACGGGTGGTCGGTTGTGATAAGTCACAGAAGCGGCGAAACAGAAGACACCACGATAGCCGATATCGCAGTAGCGGTCGGTGCCGGTCAGATCAAGACGGGCAGCTTGTGCCGCAGTGACCGGATCGCGAAGTACAACCGGCTGCTGCGCATCGAGGACCATCTGGGCGATGCGGCGGTCTACGGCGGTTCGCTTTTTTGCAAATAGTGCTTTGTTACGCCTTGTTTTTTGGGTGCCATGGGCAAGCAGCAAGCTTGCCCGTGTTGCCGTGCGGACGATCACGGGCAAACAAGTTTGCCCATGCCACCCGCGATACGCATCAGTTGTGCTGTGTCGGCGCGCCGGCAAGGCGCCCCGTCGGGTGCGCTGGCGGGTGTGCGCTCTGAGTGTCCCATGAACGACAACCACCATTCGATAGCGTCCGGGGGAGGAAGGGGACTGGTCTTCTGGTCGCTGTTTCTTTTGGGGGTCATCGGGTTTGCACCGTGCGTGCTTCTTCCGGAGTGGCGGCAGTACGAGTCCCTGACGCTGGCTGAACAGGCGGAGGCCTTTCGGTTGCAACAGTTGCAGAACGTTGTCGAACGGGAGCAGGCTGTTTTCGACGCGATTCGAGACGACCCGGCTGTGTTGGCGCGCCTGGCGCAGCGAACGCTGCGTTTCCAACGGGACGACGAACGAGCCATCGTTGTCCCCGTTTTGAGCCGCACCACCTACCCCGTATCCACCGCCCGCCTGCCGCGTGCCAATATGCGCATTTCAGGGTTGCGCTGGACGCCCGGCGAGTCCTTTGATCCAGACCCCGTCTCTGTGCCGGCGATCATGGGCGGTACGCTCGCAGCGCTGCCCGCCTTTGATTACGACGCCGTCTTTTGCGACGATGACACGCGGGCGATCGTCATGGTCATGTCTCTCGGGCTGATCGTTTTTGCGTTCGCCGTATTCAGCGGATCGGACCGCCGAGCCGCCGGTTGCGCGGTCTCCGGTGTTCCGATGCCTATGATCTGAATCGGTGGTGCGGGCAAGCCGGCTGCGCTCCCGTGAAAACGATCGCCATGCAACGGGCAAACGAGTGGCCCGTTCTGCCCATCGAGTGAGCCGTGTCGTAGCGCCCGCCGAACCCGGAAGAAAATGTGCCTTGACCAACGTCATGCGGCCGCCGTGTGTATCACACGGCGGCCGCAAAGCGATGCGCAGAGCCCAAAGAACGTGTCGGGATCGTTCCCGACTAGAAGTTGACGATGGTGTCGCAGTCAGCCGCGAGCATCCGCGCCTTAGAAAGCGGGATGTACGCATTGCCGCTGATCTTCGTCACAAAGAGCGGCTCGGTGCCACAGATGTTGACGAGGGGCGAGCGACCTGGCTTGACGCCGTCTTCCGGAATGCGGAGCAGGTGACCGCTCCAGTTGCACACGTAGCAACCTGCTTCGTTGATGGCTTCAAACGGAACCTGGCTACCAAAGCCCTTGGTGTTCCAATCGGCTTCCTTAACGGTTGTGGTATTTGCTGGCATAGTGAGGACCTCCTTGTCAGTGTTTCAAGAACTATCTACCTACAGAAAGCGGCTCTGCGTTCCGTCCGCCTTGTGTACGCTTTGTCGGCTCGGTGTCAAGGAAAATCTGAACGAAAAAAACGCTGAAAACGAATGTTTCTGTATGGCCCGGAAGGGAAAGCCTGTGAGTTTTTTGTAAAGGTCGCGCCGGGAGCGAGACGTGGTGACGCTTCAGACCTGCGTTTTTCTCATCGATCCGGCGTTTCCAGTATTGGTAGTCCGTCTGCGTGTTCGATGTGACATTTCGCGATGTTGATAGCCGGTGCGTCGGGTCGATACGTAACGCCTGTGTCTCAGGGGCCGAGACTGTGCGGTCAAGGAGCCGTTCCGCGAGCGCGCTTATCAATTGGCGTGCGTTTCGATCGGAGTAGGATGGGTGCATGATTATCACGATCGACGGTCCTGCCGGTTCCGGAAAATCGACGGTAGCGCGGAAACTCGCCGCCCGCCTGGAAATCGCCTATCTGGATACCGGGGCCATGTACCGGGCGATCGCCTACACCGCGCTTCAACGTGGTATCGATATGACAAACCCGGACGCCCTGCTGGCGCTGGCGCGCTCGATTCGGCTCGAGGTCGATTGTGGACCGACGCACACGCGCGTGCGGGTCGACGGTCACGACGTCACCGAGGCCATCCGCGGTATTGAAGTCAGCCGTTACACATCGTTCGTGGCGCGGCATCCGGCCATTCGTGCCCTGCTCGTTGACCAACAGCGCGCCGTAGCCGCTCAGGTCGGGTCGGTCGTCAGCGAGGGTCGCGATCAAGGGGCTGTTGTGTTCCCCGATGCGGACGTGAAGTTTGTGTTGAATGCTGGGGCGCGTGCCCGTGCGGGGCGTCGGTTGCAGGAGATGCTGGCGGACGGCGAAAACGTGACCATGGACGAGGTGGTGGAGAATCTCCGGGTCCGCGACGCAGCCGATGCCAAGCAATGGGAACCACTTCTGCGATCCGGAGAGGCGACGGTTATCGACACATCCGCATTGAGCATTCAGCAAGTGGTCGACGCGATGGCCGCGCAGATTGAGGGTGGTTGAGTGAGGTTGTTCGGAAACGTCCGATTGGCTCCTCCCCGCGCACAACCTACCGTTGATGAACCCCAACGGTGGCTCGTCCCACAACCTGCAATCGCGGCGCGATAGGGGGGTACAAGGTTGAAGGGCAGTCGGTGTGCCTGTGCGACGGGAGCGGGTACTGGTTGATCTCATTGACCCGGTCTGTGGCGAAGGCTACGGTGGCCCTTGCAGCAGTGTGTTTTTCGGACGTTGATAGCCGATGGATGACCGGAGAGGGTCATTGGTGGCCCGCGCCGCTTAGTAGCCGTTAATGCGCTATGCGCGACCCGCGCACGGTGCCGCGGGCCGGTTCGATCGGGCGGTGGTTGATTCGCTTATGCCCAGCTTTTCCTACAAAGCGTTGAACGATGCGGGTAAACACGTCAGCGGCGTGCTTACCGCTGAGAATTATCAGGTCGCGCTGCGCCAACTTCAAGAGCAATCGCTCCTACCGATCAACGTCAAGGAAGGGGTCGAACAAGGGGCCGGGGGTTTTGGCCTGGGAGGCCGGGTAAAGACGGCGCACCTGACTGTTTTTTACAGTCAACTGGCCGATCTGCTCAGCGCCGGGGTGCCCATGTTGCGCTCGCTCGATGTTCTTTCCAAGCAGGGCGGGCAGGGCGTGTTGGGGCAGGTGCTCAAGGAACTCCGAGAGGACGTTGCGGGCGGTATGGCGCTGGGAGAGGCGATGGCCAAGCATCCGCGCGCGTTTTCGCCCTTGCATTCGTCGATGGTTCGCGCGGGCGAGCAGGGCGGGTTTCTGGAAGACGTACTGCACCGGATTGCGATTTTTTGCGAGAAGCAGGACGAGCTGCGCAACAAGGTGCTCGGGGCGCTGATCTACCCGGCCATTCTCGTGTTCGTGGGTACCGGAGTCGTCGTGCTGCTGATGGGGTTTGTGGTTCCGAAGCTGCGCGACCAACTTCGACCCGAGAACTTCAACATGATGACGACGATCATCTTCGGCATATCCGATACGGTGAAGAACCATTTGCTGCTGGTGGCCGTGGTGATTGTCGCACTGGTGACCGGCGTGACGACGTGGGTCAAGACGGACTCGGGTCGGCGCCTGTTCGAGCGGTTCAAGCTCAAAGCGCCTGTGGCCGGCAAGGTGTATACGATGGTGGCGATCTGCCGGTTTTGTCGGATTCTCGGTACGATGCTGCACAACGGTGTGCCGATTCTTCAGGCGCTCAAGATCGCCAAGGATTCAGCGGGTAACGACGTGCTCGCCAGGCTGATCGAGCAATCTGCCGAAAGCGTGCGCAAAGGGGCTGCACTGTCCGACCCGTTGGGCGAAAGCGGGCTGTTCCCGCCGACGATCATCGACATGATTGCGGTGGCGGAAGAGAGTAATAATCTGGAAACAGTATTGGTGCAGATTGCGGATACGAACGAGGCGCGCACCGCGCGGACGATCGACCTGGCGGTGCGCGTGCTCGAGCCGGTTTTGCTGGTCATCATGGCCTCGATCGTGTTTTGCATCGCGATGGGGCTATTGCTCCCGATTCTTACGATGGGCGGAAGTGTTGAATAATCGCAAAGCAGGGTGCCGTAACTATGACCGTACTCAACAAAACCGGGGTGCGGTGTCGCAGGGTCTGCGGCTGAGGAGATCGTTGTCGTAGTGCAACGTCACAGCTTATTCCTTGGAGTTCGCCATGGGTGGCTTATTCATAGAGTTCGCTTTGGGTGGCATGGGCAAACTTGTTTGCCCGTGACTATCCCTGAAGCAACACGGGCAAGCTGCTGCTTGCCGATGCCACCCAAGAACAAGATGTGACAAAACACCAGGTTCTGAAGGGATATACTCGTGTGCGTCGGCGCGCTCGAGAAACACGCACGGAGAATAATCATGAAACAGGATACAAGACAGCGGCGTCGCGGGGCTTTTACGCTTATTGAGGTGCTCCTGGTCGCCGGGATCTTGGCGGTGCTGGCGGCGTTTGCCATTCCGAGCCTGCTCGGTCAGGCGCAGAAAGCGAAACGCAAGATCGCCCAGGCGGCGATCGGTCGCAACGGTCCCATTGCCAAGGGACTGGACAACTACAAGTTCGACATGGGCAAATACCCGGATACGGACGAGGGTCTGCAGGTTCTGTTCATGGCGAAGGACCGCGTCGAGGACGAACGGTATGACGGTCCGTACATGGAGGGTACCTACGAAGAACTCCTGGACCCGTGGAGCAAGCCCTACGAATACCGCTCGCCGGGGGAGTTCCATGAGAACGGCTACGACCTCTGGTGTCGCGGTCCCGATGGTATCGACGACGGCGGCAAATCGGGCAGTGACGACATCAAGAATTGGATCGAGAAATAGGCCGCGTCCGTCGGGTTGTTCCGGTCTTGTTTGTCAAGCGTGGATCAAACGTAGTGCCACAGTATGTCACCAAAACACACAGGCAACCCGCGTCGACCCGACGGTTCTGCTGCTCGGCACCGGTCTGCGCGGCGTTGCGTGGATGCCGCGTCTCATTCCTTGTGTGACTTCGGTCGTATTGTCGTTTCTCTTGGATCACAACGCATCGCGCGTTCGCGCAGCATAAAGCCCGCGTCTCAGGTCGTCGCGCAGGGTGCCCAACACCATTCCGGATCGATCGGAGCGATTCCTTTTCGTGGGCGTCGCGGATCACCTCGTGCGCGTGCGTATACGCTGATCGAAATCGTGCTGGTGACCGGGCTGCTGGTGGTTATCAGCGCGCTGGCGGTGCCGCGCCTGGCGCATCTGGTTGAGCGCGAACAACTACCCGGTTCGGGACGCCAACTCCGTTCGCTCATAACCCTCCTCCGGGCCCACGCCGCTTGGGACGGCAAGCGCTATCGTATCCGGTTCCCTGAAAAGGAGGAGCTGGATCCGATCGGCGGGACACGTCAGCCGATCATCGAGCGCGAAGATGAACCCCTCGACGAGCCTGAAGTGTTTGTACCGGTGACCGAGCCCTGGGCGGTGGGTACAACGTTGTTGGAGGGCGTGTGGGTGGCTGAGGTACGGCTCGGACGCCCGACGATTAAGGAATTGCTCCGGCTTCGCGAGTTTCGCAGTGAGATCAAAGCTGCGTTGGAGAAAGAGTTCTACAGTGTTGAGCATTTCAACGCGGACAGACCGCCGGTGGTTATTGAGGCGGATGGAACGAGTGAGTGGGTAGTGTTCGTGATGACTCAGGCTCCGCGCGATACGCCGATCGAGAATCTTGACAAATACGCCCGGCTTGAATTGATCGTCGACGGTATGACCGGGCTGGCGTGGATGCAACGTCCGTTCTTTGATGAAGAGCTCAAACTGTTTGAGGAAAAGGGATGGCCCGCGGTGCTGCGGCAAGATTTTTTGAGTCAGCGCCCGCTCACGGAGAACGACGTGCTGGAACTGCACGAGTTTCGGATTCAGCGACACGACGCGACGGACACGACCGACGTGCCCGCGGGTGTCGAAACGAGCTACTCCAATGCGCCAACTGCAACGCCCTAGCCAAACAGGGGATGGCCTATTCCCCGCTTCGATCCCCGCCCAAGCGGGGAGATCGTGCGCTACGCGTGCCGTTTCCAACGTGCGTGGAGGTGATGCGCTGCGCCCGCGTGCCATGGGCTGGTCGATGCGACGCGTTCCTGATCACGTGCGTCGCGGGTATCTCCTGCTGGAGACGGTCGTAGCGACCGGACTGCTCATCGTGGCGCTGGCGGTGATTGGTGGTCAGGTACAGAAGTCGGATCACGCGATCAAGGAGATGGCTCTTCAGGTTCGGGCTAACACGCTGGCTGAACAGTTCCTGGGGGAGATGGACCTCGGGTTGGTCGAGCTCGATTCACTCAATAATATCGAAAGAGGGGATTTTGGTCCTCGTTTTCCCGATTGGGGATGGCGCATGGTGACCGAGCGAACGGCCATCAAAAATCTGTTTCTCTTGAGGATCGAGATTCTCTATCTGCCCCGGCAGGATACCTACCGGCAGAACACCTTTGAGTACGATGCGGCGAAAACGATTGAGACCGTGTATGCGTCACGGGCGAAGCCGGAACGAGTCGATTTTGCGCTTGATTTCGGGTTGGACGAAGACGCCGTAAACGAGCTGTCGAATCGTATGGCTGATGCCGGGTTGCCCGATTTTGATCCCACATCCTTCAACATACGGGACTACTTCGGCAACACGCCGTCGGAAGATCTCATGCAGCAGTTGCCGCTCCTTATGGACTCGCTCGGGTTCGAACTGAAGGACGTGGCTGCGTTTGTTCCGCCGGATTTGTTGGAGGAGCTAAAAGGTATGGGGTTGTTTGGCCAGCCGGAAGCTCAGGACGAGGCGGATCGTGGGAAGAAATAGTGTCGATTCCAAGTGCGTGCGATCGCACATACGTCGCGTGCGCCCTGATCGTCGCGTTGGTGACATGAAGGCGTGCATGAGCGATCGAAGGGCGCGTCGGCGGGCGGTTACGCTGTTGGAGGTTGTGTTGTCGGTCTCTCTGCTCGTGCTGCTCTCATCAATGACGTTCTGGTTTTATTCGTCGCTGCTCCACACACGCGAAAAGGGGCTGGCGCGTTCGTATCAGCTCCGATTGGTGCGGGCGGTCATGGATCAACTGGCCGGTGAAATCCGCCAGGCGAGCGCGATCACCGCCGACCAGCGTGTCGGCATTCGCGGCATGGAGGAGAAGTTGTGGCTGTCCAGCTACCGGCTGCCGAGCCGGGAGGTGTCGAAAGTACGCGATAAACGCACGCCGCCGCCGGGGGAATACGACATTACCAAAGTCCAATACAGCATCGCCCGCCATCCGGAGATTCTTGACCCGGCGGGCGGGTGGGAAATGCCGCTCGGTCTGGCACGAACCGAGGTTCAGATTCCACGGCCGCGCGCGCCCATTTCGGGGGATCAAACCGACCCCCTTCGTCAGACGGTCAGCGACAACAGCAAAGATGCTGCTCCTGATGAGTCGGAACAGGCGTTTTTGGATCAAGTCAAGAGCAAGAAGCGCGGCAAACCGGGCGGTCGCATTGGGCGCGACGCCAACATTCAGTGGGAGGAGATCTACGCACCGGAGATTCGATACCTTCGTCTCTGTTATTACGACGGGAACAAATGGTGGGATACGTGGGATGTGGTGGGGGAGAATCCGCTGCCGCAGTTGGTGATGGTGACGATGGGGTTTGAGCCGCATCCGCCCTTTGAGGGCGTGCAGGGTCGCGACAGGCCGAATGAGGAGTTTTGTACCTGTCTCAACCGCGAGCCCCCGGATTGCGAACCGCTGCCGGACGACGAGTTTACGGAGATCGTGCGGGTCGGGCAGGCTGATCCGCTGTTTCGTTCACGCGTGACCCGCGAGACGCAGTCGATCGTGGATCAGTTGAACGGCGGGAATGAGCAAGGGGACCAGGAAACCGGGACGGGGGAGGCTCAGCCATGAGACCGACTCGTCGAGCTCTGATTCTTCCCGTCGTGTTGTTCATCCTGCTGTTGGTTGGGTTGCTCGGTGCCATGTTCGCGTTCCGCGTTCATGCGGACGTCGCGTCGCTGCAGACGATGACCTACCGGCTGCAAACGCGCCTGGCGGCGGAGGCGGGCATCGAGCGAGTGAAGCTGCTGCTGCGCAACGGTCGCAACGACCGTGCGCTGTGGTACAACAATCCCAAGAAGCTGCACCGGGTCATCGTCTGGGGGTATGACCTCCCGCCCGAACAATGGGGCACGACGGATGAGTACGGCGAAGGGGCGATGATCTACCGGTTCAGTATTGTCGCAGATGACCCCACCGATGATTTGAATTTCGTTCGGTTTGGGATTACGGATGAAGCCGCCAAACTGAATCTGAATAAGGCCACCGCCGACCAACTGCTCAAGCTGGT
>CAZWWW010000063.1:0-10051 GCA_964637715.1 uncultured Phycisphaeraceae bacterium
GGCTTACTTCATAGTTTCATGGGCAAGCAGCAGCTTGCCCGTGTTGCTGGCGGGGCCGTCACGGGCAAACAAGTTTGCCCATGCCACACACAACGAACCCTAACAATAAGCTGTGACGCTGCACCAGGCGGATGGCGAAGTGTTTCAGCGCGCGCGGCCGGCGAAGCGATCGACGGGGTACTTGACGGCGTTCTTTTTCATCTTGTCCTCAAGCGCCGAAGAGAGATCGATATCCATCCGACTGGCGAAGGACAACACGTAGGCCAGAATGTCGGCGATCTCTTCGCGGATGGCGGTCATGGTTTCCGCGTTGGCGCAGGCGGCGTCGAGTTCGTCGGTGCGAAGCCACTGAAAATGTTCCATGAGCTCCGCGGCTTCGATCGCAATCGAGGCGGAAAGGTTCTTCGGGTCGTGAAACGGCTCCCACTGTCGCTCGGCGACAAAATCATCGACGAGCTTGACAAGATCGGCCAACGTGGTCTGCTTATCGTTCATAGTCGGCTCCTGTGGGGCGGTTTTCGTACATTCGGGACGATAGGGGGCGATGTCGCAACCCCGTCGATCCTGCAGGGTATCAAGTCCACGGAACCTTTGCCATGACCCGAATACATGAAGCGCTAGGGATCGCGCTCTGCATGATCGCCGTAGCTGCGGGTTCGCCCGGCACGCAGCCGCCGGTGGCGAACGACGGGGATGCTGGTAAACCTATTGCGGTACCCGCGCAGAACGGCTCGCCGGTTGCTGCGAGTCCGGCGCCGTCGGCTGAGCCGGTCGATGCCCGGCCTATGGCCGTACGTATCCGCCGGACGGAACCCGCGACGGTTGTCTTTAGTGAATATGCCGGGCCTTACTGGGGCGTCGGTCCGGTCCTGCGCCGTGTGCGCGTCGATATGGCCAAGGCGCAAAAGGACGGCGCGACGTTCGTTCGGTTTCCGACCGACCCGCGCGGG
The DNA here is from genome assembly GCA_964637715.1 of uncultured Phycisphaeraceae bacterium. GTDB lineage: Bacteria > Planctomycetota > Phycisphaerae > UBA1845 > UBA1845 > CAZWWW01. The sequence continues at coordinate 951 of CAZWWW010000063.1, forward strand.
GAGACGATTGTTCCGGCTGCGACCCTCGTGGGCTATTTTGCCAAACCGGGTGTGAGCCCCGGCCCAAGCTACGCCGTCGAACATTGGAAACCCATGCTTGTAGCTTCGACCACCATTCGCGGTCCCAATACGGGAACGACCGCCCTGTACCCGATCATGCGTACCTGGGCGAAGGAGCACGGCTACGACATGGTCGGACCGATTATCGAAGTGTATAAGCCAACGCAACCGGGGGCTCCGGTCGACGAACAACAAACCGAGATTCAGATACCGATACGTCGTAGCGTAGTATCTACCAAACCGTTACCTCGAGCATCAGCGCCCGAACCAGTCAAGGTAGGGCAGGTGGTTCGCCCGCGTACGCCGGGGGGTTCACCTGCCTCGACTATGGGAGGTCAACCTTCTGCCTTGGAGCGAAAGAACGACCTGCCCTACCGTTTTCCACTACCGCAGGTCCTGTCGCGTACCGGTGGGGCTGGGAAGCCCGACCCGGAGATCGCGGCGCGTAACGCGAAGGGAAGTATGCGTCCGTTTTCGTTGCCTTCGGAGGTGGATGGTACGCACCCTGATGAGCCGACGTTTGAGGCGCTTGTCGTCCTTGGTCGCTATGACGAAGCGTTTGCTCTAACGTGGCCTGTGGGAACCAGAATCGATGAGGCGTCGCGGCGCTGGTTGGATCAGCTTGATGCGCGGGTGCGGGCGCTGGCTGTGGCGCTGTCGAACCGGGACGACCAGGCCGCGCGCGACGTGAGTGTGATCGCGGACGCGCTCCATCAGACTGTTAGTCGCCTATCCGACGGGTCAAACGATACAAAGGATTCCGAGGCCCGGACGATAGGCGTTATTGGTGGGCCGGTTGATCGAGAACAAGCGCGGGACGTCATAGCCTACCTCGATCGTTTAATGGTCAGAGTCGGACAACAAAGCGTCGACGCGAGCCAATGCCTGACGGAACTTCGACGCATGATGGTTCGCGTGCACCGCCTCTTACACCGCGAAGGCCGGACGAATTAAAGTAGTGCAATATCAACTGTTCTTTGGATTCAAAAAGTTGGTTTCTCAAGAGCGGGTATATCAGCCGATTTCTTTGATAGCGCAGACCCTGCCACTTGCCTTGTCAAGCGGTGAGGCTAGATTCATGGCAGCGTAGGGATGCAACGTCGAGGCGCGGCGGTTGGGAATCCCCTTGCAATCGTTAGAACGAGACGGGACAATGAACACCGTGACACCTGAACAGGCGATCGAATCGCCCGCCGGCAGCGGGGCAGCCCCGCTGGGCGGTTATCTCGATTTCGAGAAGGCGCTCGCGCGCATCGACCACGACATCGCCGAGTTGAACCGCGAGCAGGCCACCTCCGGGCGTAACCTCGTCGCCGATATTAAACAACAACGTACGCGCTACCGCTCGACCCTGCGGAGGCTGTACGCCAGCCTTACGCCGTGGGAAACCGTCCAGGTCGCGCGCCACCCGAAACGACCACTGGCCACCGATTATTTGCGGATGATCTTCCGCGACTTTTGTGCGCTCTCCGGCGATCGATGCTACGGTGACGACAAGGCGATCATCACCGGTTTCGCGCGCATCGGTCCGCATCGGGTCATGCTCGTCGGTCACAACAAGGGCAAAGAGATCAAAGAGCGCATGGCCTGCAACTTCGGTTGCGCGCACCCGGAAGGCTACCGAAAAGCGCTGCTCAAGATGCGTCTCGCTGAGAAATACGGCGTGCCGGTCGTTTGCCTGATTGATACGCAGGGTGCCTACCCGGGCATCGGTGCGGAAGAGCGCGGTATTTCCCAGGCGATCGCCGTCAACCTGATGGAGATGGCCCGCCTGCGCACACCGATCGTCAGCGTGGTCATCGGCGAAGGCGGTAGCGGCGGCGCGCTCGGGTTGGGTGTCGCCGATAAGGTGGCGATGTTCCAGCATTCGTTTTACTCGGTCATTTCGCCCGAGGGTTGTGCGGCCATCCTATGGAAGACCGCCGACAAGAGGCAACACGCCGCGGAGGCGTTGGGGTTAACCTCCAAGGATCTTAAGCGATTAGCGATCATCGACGACGTTATTGCCGAACCGATGGGCGGAGCGCACCGCGATCCGGAGGCGGCCTCCGCCGCGCTGGAGAAATACATCATCTGTTCGCTCACCGAACTCAAGCGCTTCAAGACGGAGACGTTGCTGCGCAAGCGGAACGAGCGACTGCGCCGCCTTGGCAGTTTCTATGATTCGCCTTCGGAACCAAAGTCGACGGGCCGAACGCGCACGACGCGACGAGCGACGTCACGCGTATCAAGATTGGGAGGGCGCCTGTCGCGCGCCCAAACCGCGACGACCTAGAGCAAGCTCTAGTTCTGTGTAGCGGTTGAATCTCTATTTCATCCGGCAAAACGACTCGATTCGGCGATACACAAAGGAATAGAGCTTGCTCTATCGTGTTGATTACACTCGGAACATCCGTCGAAGGCCGAACCATTCAGGCCTACGTTCGCCCCGGTCCTGATGGCCGCACCACTGTGGTGGTCGGCGGTTTTCACGGCGATGAGCCCAAGAGCGTTTATACGGCGCGATCGTTGATCGAAGCGTTACGCGACGACGACTCGATCGGACTCGACAGCGGTTGGATCATCGTACCCGTGGTGAATCCCGACGGCGTGGAGCGGCGGCGGCGAAGAAACGCCAACCTTGTCGACATCAACCGGAACTTTCCCACCCAGAATTGGCAAGCGGGCAGCAAACGAAGCCGCATGTACGGCGGCACCGCGCCCGCCAGCGAACCGGAAACCCGCATCGTGATCGAACTGATTGAGCGCCATCGCCCCGAGCGCATCGTTTCGATCCATTCGATCAGCACGGGGCGCGAATGCAACAACTTCGACGGCCCGGCTGAAGATCTGGCACGGGCCATGAGCCGGCACAACGGGTACCCCGTCGCCCCGTCGATCGGCTATCCCACACCGGGCAGTTTTGGAACGTGGGCGGGCACCGAGCGCAACATTCCGACCATCACGCTGGAGTTACCCAGTGCGCATCCAACGTCACGATGCTGGGCGGACAACCGCGCCGCCCTACTGGAACCATTGCCCGTGCACACCGTGTCTAGAACGTAGAACAAGCTGCAGAGCAATATCTGTTATCGTGTACAGCCGCATCGAGTCGATTCAGCGGATGACACAGGAACGCCGCCCCATGGCCGGCTGGAAATGGGCGGATGGAGTTGTCCGTAGGGACCACGGGCGTAGGCGTTCATCTCGCTTTGCGCACGGTCTCGCACCGTCAGAGGGCGATTCAGATATCCATAATCGGCAGACGGCGGACGCCGCGTGATCAATCTGCCATCGTTCCAGTGTATGGTGAGGTGGGCGGCAGGCAGGATGATGAGTGGGGTGAGCGTCACGATCGCCACAAGCCATCGCCTTCGAGAACCGCGTAGGATCACGTAAATCCAATCCGGCTTTGAGCCCTGCCGTTGCGCAGATCGAAGCGTCCGATCCCTTTGCCACAAGACCGTCCCGCGAGCCGCTGACCGTTCGGGCATCTCTTTCCCCCGCCTTGTGATCATACGGTCCTCGCACCGAATCATCCAGCCGGAACAGACGACTGCGTGTCGCTGCGACACCCAACTCAAGAAGGCCACCCGCTGTTCCGAAGAACCATCGTCAAGCACGACACACCTTCGTCGCACGGCAAAGTGTACGCGCTGTTGGGTCGTGATCTATGCTCGTCTCCGCAAACGTAAACGGCCATGCGAACTTTGCTCAGCCGCACAACTCAACCAACGCGCCGCGCATCCGCCGCTACAGCTCCCGTCGAGACAGCCGCGTTGCAAGACGCCGTCTACCGGCTGGAAGAGAAACTCAAGGCGGTCACGGAGCGCGAACGGGCGTATCGTCGCGCCATGACGCGACTCGAAGACGAACTAAAAGCGGCCGGCGCGTTGCAGCGCGCGTTTCTGCCCGCACAAGCACCGGCCATCGATGGCATCACGACCCGGGTGTTGTTCCGACCCTGCACCGACGTAAGCGGCGACGCGTACGATATCATTAGGATTGATGACACACACGTTGCGTTCGTGGTAACGGATGCGACGGGTCACGGCGTATCAGCCGCCCTTCTCTCTACGCTGATACGGCGAACGCTTCGTGACCTTCCGCATGAGAGATCCGGCGACAAGGTCCCCTGCCCCGTCGGTGTCCTCGAACGCGCCAACAACGAGCTTTCCTCGTTAGGTCTTGACGACTGCCAATTCGTCGCAGCCGTCTACGCCGTGCTCAACGAGTGCTCAGGGGCTGTTCGCCTGGCGCGTGGAGGCACACCGTTTCCCGTCGTGTTGCGTAACGGGCAGGCGCCGCGCGTTATCACCAGTGACGGTCCGATTCTCGGAGCCATGGCGGGCGCGAGGTTCGACATCATCGACTTTGTGTTGGAACCGGGCGATCGATTGCTTCTCTATTCGGACGGGGTTGAACCGCTCATCGGAGCCGGTTCATCAGCCGCGTCGGTCGAGCAAGCCTGGGCGACGGCAACCGCCGTTTCCACGACACCGAGCGCAACCCTCACCACGGACGCACTGTTTGAACGGATCGAAACCGCTATACATGCCGGCGGGGCGTTATCCGACGACGTAACGTTACTGTCGATTGAACGCAACGTGTAGCGAAACGGGCGTTACTGCAGAGTGGGATGACGTAGCTCTTTCATCGAGAGTGTCCAAGACACGGATTCGAACCGATCGTCCGAGGTGAACCGGCCATTGCGTGCCGGGTCGCTGCTCTGCCTGCCGTTCTGGCCGAAGCGACCGATCGCGTGTGAGGCCAGCCCCGCTCCTCCCCGTGGATGACCAGCAGGGATCCATGCTGTTCGGCCCAGGAGCTGAAACCACCTCCCCATGCCACAACATTTGACACCGGCGGACGGATCGGCTGTTGACGACCTCCGCCTATTTATATATCATTTTCTCGGTGAACGACGGATTATTGTCAACTGTTTATAAGGGCCCGCCAAACCCCCTGATCTATTCCGCATTAAGTGCCTACGGGCGGCGCCGCGGGGGGGAGTTACCCGGTCCGTGGTTTGTGGCTGCCCTGGAGCCGCTCAAGCAGACGCCGGCTGCAACGCGACAGGCTCTGTTCCGCATGGAGTCCGGTGGCGAACTCGTGGCGCGCAAGAAGGGACGAATCAAACAGTACCGTCTCAGCGCGTACGGACTGGCGGCGATCGAGGTGGGAGCGGAGAAGCTGTTGACACCGCCGGCGAAAGAGTGGGATGGCCAGTGGACGCTGGTTCAATACCGGTTTGGGTCTGATGAGCGAATGGCTCGTGACGCCGTCCACAGACTGTTGGAGTTGGAGGGCTTCGCCGCGCTCGGACGCGGTCTCTACCTACACCCGCGTGACCGGATCGAACGCGTGCAGCGGATCCTTGAGGGCGTCGATGTTCGAGATCAAGTCGTGTTCTTTCGCGCGAGGCGCATCTCACGAGAAAAAAAGGATAAGGAGTTCGTGAAGCGACTGTGGGACCTAACGGATCTTGACAAGCGCTATCGGAAGTTCGTGCGATCCTTCGAGAAGCTTTCCCGGCGACCGTCGAAGTCGTGGACGGATCAAGAAGCCTTTGCGTGGCGGTTCGCTGTCGTGATGTCCTATTTGCCGGTTGCCTGGGCGGACCCCGAGCTGCCACCGGTGATGCTTCCCGCTAAGTGGGCGGGCTATCGCGCGCGAGATATCGCGAAAAGGTTATACGAGTCGTTGCTTCCTGGAACGCTCGCCTATGGCGACGCCGTGATGGAGCGGATTCGAAAAGAATAGTTTTCAATAGGGAGGCGCTTGGAATGTATCGAAACCTGGCAACGGCCGCAGTCTTGATGGCGACATTGGTGCTATCGGCGAATGTTAATGCTCAGAACAATCGGATCGTGATACGCGGCGGGCGCATTTTTGATGGAACAGGCACGACCACGCGCCCGCTCGGTCAACTATGGCTCAAGGATGGTCGGATCGTCGGCGAGGTCGCGGCAGACGCCGGGATCCCGGCCCGCGCACACATTATCGATGCGACCGGATGTACCGTTCTTCCGGGCCTGTTCGACTTGCACGTTCACATCGCCGTGCCGGGTGGGCCGCCGGGTTTCTCGGGAGGTGTCCTCCCTGAAGAGAACCTGGCCACGCAGCTTTACTGCGGCGTGACAAGCGTCTTGGATTTACATGCTGATGAGTCGACGGTCTTCGAGTTGCGAGAAAAGTCGAAAAACTCCCCCAAACTGGCCCGTTTGTACACGGCGGGGGCGGCGTTCACCGTTCCGGGCGGCCACGCTACGCAGTTCGGGGTTCAAGCGCACGAAGTCGAGACCACAGAGGATGTCGCAAGGGAATTCCAATCTCTGTTGCCCAAGAAGCCGGATGTGATCAAGGCTGTCCTTGAGCATGGGGGGTGGGGCGGAACGCCGACGTTGCCCACCCTTTCGGATGAGACCTTCGAAGCGATCGCCAAGAAAGCGCACGCGGCCGGACTTCCCTTGTTCGTACATGCCTGGACTATCGACGAGGCCAAGACGGCCGTCCGCTTCCACGCAACCGCATTGGCCCACGGCGTGTTCATGGGAGAGGTGACCCCGGCGTTCGCTGCGCAAACAAAAAAGTCAGGGACGGCCTATGTGCCGACACTCAGTGTCGTCATCGCCGGTCAGCGGGCGCTGAAAGGAGATCATCCCTACAAACACCGATTGGTCCAAGAGGCGCTTCACCCGGATCTTTACGAAGCGATCGATAGCGACACGTTTCATGCGATTCTCGCCTACTCTCCGATGGCGCGGTTGCGCGCTGGAGGTGAGAAGACGTGGATGGCCAATCTTATGACGATGGTGGATGCCGGTGTGCCCGTGGGGTTGGGAACCGACGCAGGCAATCCGCTCGTTCCCCACGGTCCCGCCGCGTTGTTGGAACTGACGCTGTATGTGGAAGCAGGACTGTCACCCGGGCAGGCGCTACAGGCGGCGACGCGCTCTTCAGCCCGGATCCTTGGGGTCGAAGACCGCTACGGATCACTTGAGGCGGGCAAGGTGGCAGACGTGGTTATCGTTTCAGGTAATCCTTCCCAGACGATCAATGATATCTGGAACGTGCGTGATGTCATTAAAGCCGGCGTCCTGGTAGACCGCGACGCGACCCGACGCCTCAACGCCAAGCGTAATCAACCGGCTGTGACACTCAAAGTAGGTGATCGAGTCGGTAGGACGATCGACAGCTTCGAAGACGGCGACCTGAAGACGGAATGGGGCGGTACATGGACCGTGCTGACTGATGAAGTGGCCGGCGGCAAGTCGACATGTCGGCTGTCCGTGGGCGAAGTTGAGACGAACAAGACGCTTCGTATCGTCGGATCGGTCAACAAAGGGTTCACCTATGGACCCTGGTCCGGAGTGACCGTTCAATGGGATCCGCGAAAAAAGAGGTTGGTCGATGCCACGGGGTTCACCGGGTTGCAGTTGCGTTTGCGCGGCACGGAACGACCCTACGGATTGACGGTTCACCGGGCCGCGGTGAAGGATTTCAACTACTTCAACGTATCGGTCCCGGTCAAGAAAGAGTGGTCGGTCGTGAGCATTCCGTTTGCCTCGTTGAGGCAGATCGGCTTTGGCAAGCCCGTGACCTGGGCGGCGAACGACATCGCGGGAATCGCCCTGGATGCACGCAACCCGTTCCCCGGACCGCAACAATTCGGGACATTCGAGCTGGAGGTCGACTGGATCCGATTGTACTGAGTTGCCGGCTCGCCGTTCGCGCTGTCCGCGGACCGAATCGTACTACGAGACATCGGGCACTGTTCGGGCAAAGGTCCGACGTCGCACCAGGCAAGGCGGAGAGACCTCCGAGTTCGGATTGGCTGGGCGAGGCTGTCGCGGTACTGCGTTCCGAGGATGGCGTCGGTCCTGCCTGCGGTCTCGAAGCCTGCGTTGCTGACGACGCCATCGATGTCATCGCGTTCGCCGATCGTACGCAGCATGTCGGAGACGGTGAGGTCGATCTGATTCCCGAGTGAGACAGCCGGCGCCGGGTCGAGCAATTCGAGGTCGCTCAGGCGGCAGATGACAAACGCGCCGCTTTGCGAGATGAGTGCGCACCGCCCGGGAGGCGCGGTGCGGACCACGCTACCCGTCTTGGGAGGAAAGAACGACCTGCCCTTCCTACACGGATTCGGCGCTCGGCTATTGTGCGATGACGATAACCCGCGCGTCGCGCATCGCGGGCACCGACGGGTGGAATTCGCAGTAATAGACAAAGGAACCGGCTTCGTCGAAGCGATGCGTGAACGACTCGCTTGGTCGCAATGTGCCGGATGCCCATATCGCACCGGAGTCGGCATCGCCGGGGTTGCCGCTGGTGGTGGTGTGGGAGATGGACAGCCCTTCCATGTTCGTCCATCGCACCGATTCGCCGACACGGATTGTTATTTCTTTCGGTACAAAAGCGATGCCTTTAAGGCTTACCTCAGTAACGCCGTCCTGTGGTGCCGGCGTTGCCGGCTGAGAACAACCCGCCAGCATCAACCCCACCGCGACAGCGCCGACCCGTCGGGCCAGGCATTCCAAGCGACACCCATTCCGGTTGCATGAACGCGATCTCATCATCATCTTGCTCCGTATGTCAAACACGCTGAGTCGTAGCACCCTACTTGCGTACCTTTTTTCGATGGCGGATCGGCCCGCCGATTGTCTTAGGTCCCATCGGCGGCCGTTCATTGCAAACGTATTGCGCTAGAGCAAACTCCGTTTTCGTGTAGCGACCGAATCAACGTTTTGTCCGGCAAGAGCGACTCTATTGGACGATACACAATATCAGAAAATGCTCCATGAAGCGTTCTTCGCGCGCGTGTCTTGGTCATCCAAGCTCATTCACACGTTGTAACAGATAATGTCCGCTTTTCACGACAATGGAACACGCTCCGGTGCCGATGACGACATCAGACGGGATTCCGCCGTACGCCCTAGTGCTTTGTCACACCTTGTTTTTCGGGTGGCATGGGCACGCAGCAGCTTGCCCGTGTTGCTGGCGAGGCAGTCACGGGCAAACAAGTTTGCCCATGCCACACACAACGAACCCTAACAATA